>JAEESA010000052.1 GCA_016286115.1 Lachnospiraceae bacterium | reverse complement strand
CCATCCGGCGATCCGGATGTATAAGGCTGCGGACGGATATAATCATCAGACAAATGTTCTTTTCCAGATTAATGAGGAAAAAATGAAGCTGATGGATTCCATTGACAAGGCCGTCGGTTATTCTTCGGGAACCGTCAGCCACTCCTTTAACCAGTTCATCCTGATCGATTCCAAGAAGAATATCATCACGCTGGATCACGGTGACGCAAGCCCGCGGTCGATCGTTTTATTCAAGAACGGAAAGAAGGCCGGGAAGAAGAAATTTGTCTCGAAAAAAGGCACCATGCTTGAAATATACAAGATCCCGAAATACAAGGGAGACGAAGACTTTGGTTACAATATGACCGGCGTTTCCCTTGGCGGACTGGAGGAAACCGGATCCGGCTATGTGACCGTCTATGCTTCGGACGAGAAGGGCGGGAATGCCGGGGAGGACAGCGTTAAAAACATATTCCTTACCTACACGCCAAAGTCTGATTTCAGTGAAACGGGAACAAAAACAACGAAGGTCACCTCCTACGGAAAAAACAGTTCGGAACGGGCCGGGACGCCGCAGATCGTATCAGAGGGACCGGATGGCGGATATCTTTTATGGGACATCATAAAGGATGGCGCGGTCAGCGGACAGATCGCCTACGCGCATTATGACGCAGCAGGCAATGTGTCCGAGGTGAAGACCGCAGAGGCTTTCCTTTCCGACTGCAAGCCGGTCTGGGATAACGGAGAAGCAGTGTGGTACGTAACAAGGAACAGCGTTCCCGAGTTCTATCACCTGAGTGAAAATGGAATGTAACTATTCACAGCCGAACCGCGCACCGGCTGCGCGGTTGCGGCCCAATACATTTCGGTTGAGATGGGTTTCGAAATGAAACTGCAAAAGCAGTAGATCGGAGTTATCTTATGAGAAAAATACTTGTTGTGATCGATATGCAAAACGACTTTATCGACGGAGCACTCGGGACAAAAGAGGCGGCAGCGATCGTGGGGCGCGTGGCGGATAAGATCCGCAGTTACCCGATAGAAAATGTCTATGCGACAATGGATACGCATCAGGCGGATTATCTTTCCACGCAGGAAGGGAAAAAGCTCCCGGTAGAGCACTGTATCCGCGGAACAGATGGCTGGCGCTTCCCTCCGGAAATGGAAAGCGCCCTGAAAGGCGCGAAGGTCTATGAGAAACCGACCTTCGGTAGTGTCAATCTGGCAAAAGATCTGAAGGCGCTGTCCGAACAGGAAGAGATTGAAATAGAGCTCGTCGGGTTATGCACGGACATCTGCGTGGTCTCGAATGCACTGCTCCTGAAGGCATACATGCCGGAAACAAGGATCACCGTAACGCCCTCCTGCTGTGCCGGCGTGACCCCTGAAAAGCACGCAGCAGCGCTCGAGACGATGAGGTCGTGCCAGATCGAGGTGGAGTGAGCGGAGCAGAGACAATCTTTTTATCCTCTGAGGAATTTTATTCATGGCAAGGAGACTGTCTCGGATCCTGCTCATCTATAGAATTTAGCCATAATTCAATGTTCGAAGAATCAATCCCATTCGTTCTAAGAATACTTGCAATGTCTGAAGCAGTAACTATGAGGATTGGATGATATTCCCCTGCAATGAAGCCCTAAACTATTTGATCAAAACCCTTTTCCCTTCAAAGGCAAAACCATATTTATATATTCGGTCGGCAGGGACACCGGCAGCTACAAGCTCTGCTTCGTAGTTCTTTTCCTCAATCTGTTTCAATGCTGCCTGTACTGTTTCTTCCAGGTTTGCTTCCTCATCCGGCTCGTACACCTTGAACTCCAGGATGATCCCCTTGTCCTTCGCCGCGTCCTTCGGGATCAGCATCACATCATACCGTCCATAACCGCTCTCACGGTTGGAACGAAGGGAGAAACTGCTGTCTGAAGAGGCGAGGTCGGACAGAAGGCCAAGGACAAAGCCGTGGTAAAATCGTTCCGGTTCATTGCCTCCTGTGTCAAAGTAGCTGAAGGTATGAGTCAGGATCCGGTTCATATAAATATTCATTTCCTTGAGGTTGCCCGAGATCATGGCTTTGATGAAACGGTTATAGCTGTCGCCCTCTCCCTTGAACCAGCCGGCCACCAGATTGCGGAACATTTCCTTTACTTCAAGGTTTGTAAGGGTAAGTTCATAATCACGGAGTCTGCTGTGCTCAACCACCTTGAGATACCCTGTGGCGGTCAGAAGGCTCCATACCGCTCCGACACTTCCCTTCAGCTCTCCGAACACGATCTGCTCATCCATCTCGGTCTTAATGCTTTTCCCTGACAGGAGGTCCTCCATGTCCTGCTTGATCTGGACATCCCCCTCACGGATCAGTTTCCCCGCCAGAGAGTTCGAGCTGGTATTTGCCCAGTACGTATCCAATATACCGTTGTTATCCAGATAGTTAGTGATCGACCAGGGGTTATAGATGTCGGTCTCTCTGCCAAAGATAAAGCCGTCATACCACCGTTTCACCTGCTCCTTATCCGTGTAGCCCTGTTCATCCAGCGCCGCAAAGACCTCTTCCTCTGTAAAGCCGAATGCCGTTTCGTATTTCGGTGTTGTTGTGGAGACCACTTTTAGATTATTCATATCCGAAAAAAGCGATTCCCTGCTGACCCTTGTGATGCCGGTCATAACGGCGCGGTCCAGATAGGGATTTGTCTTAAAGGCACAGTTGAAAAACGGGCGCATAAACTGCACCATTTCATCATAGAACCCGAAAACATATGCCTCGGAAAGCGGCGTATCGTATTCGTCCAGAAGGATAATGACCTTTTTCCCATCTCTCTTGTATAACAACCCGGAAAGCCTCTGTATCAGTTCCGAGATATCGCTCTCTTCTTTCCACTCATGCAGAAAACCGAGTCGGTCATAAAGGCTTTCCAGCTGGGAGCGGATCCTTTTCACGGCATCCGGAAAGTTATTGTCCTTTACACTTGCAAATGTCATAAAGATCACAGGAAAGCTGCCCTGAAGAGAACGCATTTCCTCATGCTCCCACACATTCAGCCCCTCAAAGATCTCACTCTTTCCGGCAAACTTATTGGAGAAAAAACATTCCAGCATACTCATATTCAGTGTTTTTCCGAAGCGTCTGGGTCTCGTGATCAACGTCACTTCATCTCCGGACTCCCACCATTCCCGGATAAAATCTGTCTTATCCACATAGAAGCTGCCCTGTTCCATCAGTTTTTCAAAATCCTGTACGCCGATCGCAACCGTTCTGGCCATGCTCACCCTCCAAGAAAGTCTCTGTTTCCTTCGGCAACTATCATACCACATTTTTACGTTTTTTTCATTGTCAATTCAGAGCGTAAATTACATCAAAAATGATTGTGCGCCTTTGGCGAGTGGTATATCATGAAAAAAAACGGAAAGGAAAAAAGAATGAAGCTGGTCTTAATACGGCACGGGGATCCGGATTATGAACATGATACGCTTACGCCAAAAGGGAAACGGGAAGCGCGGTTTCTGGCGGAACGGATGAAAAGCTGCACGATGGATGAGATCTATGTTTCTCCTTTGGGACGGGCGCGGCACACTGCCGAACCGACGCTGCATGCGTGCGGGAGGGAGGCGACAGAGCTTGCCTGGCTGCGGGAGTTTGAAGCGCCGATCGTGCGGCCGGATCACCCGGACGGAACGCTTACGGTTCCCTGGGACTGGATGCCCGATGACTGGACAACCTATCCTGACTTCTATGATTACGATAAATGGATGACGCATCCCCTTATGGAGAAAGGGAATGTGGGAAAGGAATATGTGCGCGTAACCGAATGCTTTCGGGAGTTTTTATGTGCTCACGGCTATGAAAAGCACGAGAACCTCTTTCGGGTCACGAAGGCGAATAACGACACGATCGTCTTCTTTACCCACTATGGCGTGTCCGTGGTTATGATCAGCTATCTTCTTCACGTATCTCCGATGATCCTCTGGCACGGGCTGGTGGCTGCGCCGACTTCTGTCACTGCTCTTGCAACCGAAGAACGGCGGCAGGGCTATGCAAGTTTCCGCATGAACACGTATGGGGACACAACGCATCTTTTCATGAACCATGAGCCGCGGTCATTTGCTGCCAGATTTTGCGAGTGCTTTGACAATGAAGACGAGCGGCACTGATTCCTCTTGACACCGCCGCTGCATTAGCGTAGGCTTGGAAACATGAAGAGAAAAAATATAATAGGTTTGTTTCTGATGACACCTGTATTTCTGCTTTCCGCATGCCAGAATGCGGGTTCTGTATCAACCGAACCCACCGAACAGCCCCCTGCTGTTACAGAAAGCGAAACGCAGGAAGAAACGGAGGTTTCGGAAGAGACGGAAGCAGTTTCAGAAGCGGCCGAAGAAAGCGAAAACTTATCTTTCAATACTACGGCGGAGGAAGTGGAATACTGCAAAACTCATCCGGGTGCGGAGGCAGAGATGACCCCGGAAATGCAGAAGCGTTATAACCTCTTTCTCTCGAATTTCGTGGAGCAGCCCTCCTTTTCCTATACGGATTACAGTGTGGCGGAGCTTTCGCATTTTGCAAAGGAATGGAGATCGGTGCACGAGCCTGAAAAGGTCGAAATACAGGACGGGTATTATGTGATCGATCTGCCCGGCGTCAATGAGGTCATAAGCCCCCTTCTGAACACCAACATTGAGGAAGGCGACTTCGACGAATGCGGTGAAGACAACCGCTATGAAGGGTTCTATGAAGACGGGTATTATAAAGAAGTCTGCGGTGACGGCGAGCTCTACAAATTCAACCACTTTGCTGTTGTGAGCGATATGCATACCTGTGATGTGAACGGGGGCCGTTATCTCGTCGATTTCCGGGTGTATTCCGTTGATCCGGATATCTATATCATGGATGGGATCGAAGAATCGCTGTACTCCCTGACAAAGGAAGAGGCGGAGAACAATATCAATCTGATCTGCCAGGGAGAAGGCCAGGCTTTATTATGGGTGTACGGGGATTACGGTCCCGACGCGGACGTAAGGCTCGCCTGGTATGAAGCGCTTACCGATAAAGAAGTTCCGATCGCTCTGTATAGAGAGTACTATGACCTGGTCTCATCGCTCGATCCGGCGGAGTGGGACGGTTTTCAGCTGATCGATCTGGACTATAATGACATGCCCGAGCTTTTCGCCACCTGCACAAGCGGCCTTGCGGATGACCCTGGAATGCAGCCGTATATGATCGTTGGGCATAATAAAGACGGCATCGTGGTCAATGACGACCTTCGTGACGGCGTCGCGGGAGCCGGCGGATACAGAGGCTCGCTTTACTATCTGGCCGGCCATGGAAAACTGCATGACGTTGCCGCTTACGCTCCTTTTGGCGAGCCCGCGGACACGATCTACGTTATGGAAGATGGCCAGATCAATTACAAGGTTTCGGGCTGCTTTGAAGCTGACCGGGACAGCGAGATCGACGAAAACTGGGATCTCTTTGAACACGGCGTATGGAAATGGGACGGAGAAACCGTATCCGAAGAAGAATATCAGGAGAAGCTGCAGGAAGAAACCTTTGGTGATGAAGGCTCCCCCATGAGCGAGATCGACTACATGGACAAAGCGGACATGCTCGATCTTCTCTCCAAAGCAACGGAGTAACTGTTTACAGCCTTGGGAGAAAGGAGTAACGGAATATGGAAAATTTCACCTTAAATGACGGCAGCAAAATCCCTGTCATCGGCTTCGGAACCTATCATGAGCAGTTCGGGGACAATCTTCTTCCCATCAAGACCGCCATCGACTGCGGATACCGGTTCTTCGACACGGCGTCCTTATATGAGACCGAGAAATACCTGGGACAGGCGGTGAAAGAAAGCGGGATCCCCAGAGAAGAGTTCATCATCGAAACAAAGCTCTGGACTGACGAAATGGATGACGCGAAAGCCGCTTTGGAGCGTTCCTTAAAACGGCTTCAGATGGACTATGTGGATCTGTATCTCATCCACTGGCCGAAGGCTACTGAAGAGCAGGAGGATTGGAAAGAACAGGACTTAAAGGTCTGGGAACAGATGGAACAGCTTGTCCGTGAAGGAAAGGTAAGGCGGCTCGGCTTATCCAACTTCCTTCCGCATCACTTAAAGAACATTTTGGACCACGCTTCGATCAAACCGGTGGTAGACCAGCTGGAGATCCATCCCGGCTATTCTCAGGAAGCCGCCGTTGCCTTCTGCAAGGAACATGATGTGCTTCCCATGGCATGGAGCCCGCTCGGCCGCGGGCGCTCAAAAGCCCTTGCCGAAAACGAGATCCTGCAAAAACTGGCGGACAAGTACGGGAAGTCCATTCCGCAGATCAACCTTCGTTTTCTCCTTCAGAAAGGGATCCTTCCGATCCCGAAGGCCAGCTCGAAGGAACACATTGAAGCGAACCTGAACGTCTTTGACTTCTCTCTCACCGAAGACGAGATCTGGATCTTAAGCTGCATGCCGCAGACCGCCGGCCTCGGCGAGCATCCGGATTTCGATATTCCGAAGAAATCTACCAAGAAGGACGTGTGATCGAGCCGGCGGGGTCTTCCCGCCTACTCGTGCGCGGCCCGTGCCCGGCTTCAGCCGGGATATTTCCCAGCACGGGCCTGTGCATAAGAAAAAAATCCGAAGGTCTGAACCAACTTCAGACCTTCGGGTTTTTTAGTACCTCTTGGCGCTTCTGCGCATGCGTTTCTGCGCTTCCAGAGATTTCTTTTTGCGCTTTACGCTCGGCTTCTCATAATGTTCCCGCTTCCGGATCTCCAGAAGGATTCCGTCCTGCTGGCACTGCCGCTTAAACCTGCGCAAAACAGAATCGATGGGTTCTTCCTCTTTCTTCTTTACGTAAGCCATTGACTTCCTCCAATTTCAAAAATTCTTAGATGAAACGAATAATACCACATTTTTTCCCATCCGTAAAGCAATTATTTACAAGTGTTACAATTCCCCGTCTCACAAGACTGTGGATAGTACTTATAGATCACTTCGAAAGCTGCTGATCACTGCCTGGACATTGCGTTCTCCGCGGAATTCATTGAGCTGGATACTGAAAATTATGGAGATCGGCACCTCTTTTTCAGCCAGTTCGTAAAACTCCTCCCCATCCTGGAAGCACACGCCTGTAAGAGTGGTATCCCCGCTCATCAGAAGGCAGCGGCAGATGTTCTTGTTTTTCCCGACGAGCTGCGCCCGCAGCGCCATCACGCCCTTCATCGCAAACAGCGGTGTCGGGTTCCCGTTTCCGAACGGTTCCAGCCTTTCGAATTCCAGCGCGAGCTCCTCCGTTGCAAAGGCAAACGACAGGGGCACAGCGTCAAAACGGATCTTCCTTCGGAAATCCTCTTCCTTAAGGCTCACGTTCCGGTTCAATTCCAGCTCCAGCTCCTCCAGATGCTCTCTTTCCAGCGAGATCCCCGCTGCCATCGGATGTCCGCCGAACCGGGTCAGCAGGTGCTTTACCTTCGTCAGCTCCTCATACATCGAGTACTCTTCTATGGAACGTCCGCTTCCCTTGAGCCCGTCCTTTCCCTTGGTCAGGATGAAGACGGGGTGGTTATACTTTTCACGCACCTTTCCTGCCACGATACCCGCCACGCTCTCATGGCAGTCGGGAAGGTAGATGACCAGCACCTTCTTTTCCCTGAGATCCTTCCCTTCGATGATCTCATCGGCGGCTTCCACTCCCCTGTTGGTCATGTCCTTCCGTTCCTCGTTCAGCTCCCTCAGGTGAACCGCCTTCTCTTTTGCTGTCGCCGCATCCTCCGCCATCAAAAGCTCGAACGCGTCCATGGCCAGGTCCAGCCGCCCTGCCGCGTTAATGCACGGTCCGAGGATGAAACCGACGTGATAAAGAGAGATCGCCTTGCCAAAGAGGCCGGTTTCCTCGATCAAAGCCCTCATGCCGAGGTTATTCGTTTTATTCAGCCGGTCTAAACCCACCCTCACGAGGCAGCGGTTTTCCCCGTCAAGGTCCATTACGTCCCCTACGGTGGCAAAGCCGACGTTTTCCAGAAATTCGTCCGCCTCCCAATCGGGAAGCCCTGCCTTCCGGTACAGCAAAATGATCAGCTTCCAGGCAACTGCCGCGCCGCAGAGCTTTTTATAGGGGTAAGGGCAATCCTCCTGCTTCGGGTCCACGACCGCGTCCGCTTCGGGGATCCGGTATACCCGTTCTCCGTCACTCTCGTCAAAGGGGATGTCATGGTGGTCCGTAACGATCACAGTCAGCCCCTCCGCCTTTCCGTGCGCGATCTCATCCCGCGCGGAGATCCCGTTATCACAGGTGATGACCGTATCGACCCCGTCCCTTAACGCGTTTTGGATCAGGGAAAAGTTCAGGCCGTATCCGTCCCTGATGCGGTCCGGAATGCGCACATCCACATCCCCGCCCGCCTTTTTGATCCCGCGGTAGAGAATATAGGACGCACTGACCCCGTCAATATCATAATCGCCGATAACGCGGATCTTTTTCCCCTCTTGTATCTTTTCGTAGAGGATTTCAGCCGCCTTTTCCCCGTCCTTCAGAAGCGACGGATCGTGCTGTTCATTTGCGTTGAGAAACGACCTCATCTCCTCTAACGTCGTCATCCCGCGGTTCACGAGGATCCGCGCGGTGATCGGTGAGATGCCAAGCTCCTTTCCCAATGACGCAAAATCTGCTTTTTTTGCATGTTGTAACCAAAGCTCGTTTTTACTCATAATGCTCCAGATTTAAGAAATCTTTTAATTTACTATTCACAGTCAGCAAAAAATAGTATAATTATGCTATATGTGTATAGGAGGAACTACCATGGAACATGTTCATCAGCCATGCCCCATCGAAATGTTGGAGCTGGATCCTTTTAAGAAAGTCTCCAAGGAATGGATGACGATCAATGCCGGAAATGAAGAGAAAGCCAACACCATGACGGCCAGCTGGGGCGGTTTCGGCACCATCTGGGAACGTTCCGTCTGCTTTGTTTTTGTAAGAGAATCCCGTTATACCAAAGAATTCCTGGATCGCGAAAAAGGATTTTCCCTCACCTTCTTTGATCCGAAGGATAAACAGATCCTGAAATATTTCGGCTCTGTTTCCGGGCGGGATGAAGACAAGGTAAAGAACGCGAAGATGCATTTTAGTTTCCACAAGGGCATCCCGTATGTGAACGAGGCCAGCATGGTTTTGATCTGCAAAAAGCTGGCGGTGGTTCCCATGGGAAAAGAAACGATCCGCGTTCCCCTTATCGATCAGATGTTTTATGAAAAAGGCGATTATCACACCATGTACATCGGAGAGATCACGAACGTCATGGCGCGATAATAATATTTCTTATATGTTTTGCAGGATCTGCAGCGCACTCCCCTCGAGGATCTTTTCGCCATGCTCATCCAGATACGCCATCAGCGCCGTATCGGAATAGATGGCCTCGCAGAACTCGAGCGCAGCGGAAAGGATCCTGCAAACCTGCTCTTCGGACAGCCGTCCTTTCTGGATCACGAGATAATACCTCCCGTTCCGGTCCAGCCGGTAGACCACATTATCAACAGGCACGGCAAGAAATACGGCCGATGCGTACTGCATCAGATTTTCCATCTTTAAGAACTCGACCTGATAGGCATTCTTTCGGGCGAGCTCCGTCAGCGCCGTATCCTGAACCTTCTTCTCCTCTTCCTCCGCCTCCTGCATTGCCTCGGAAAGGCGGGACACCGCATTCTTGAGGTTTTTCAGGATATCGAGGATCCCCTGGTTCTGTTTCTCGGATAAGGTAAGCGAGAGAACGCGGTTCGGCAGGATCGTGGCCTTTACCGACAGCGACCCGCCGGGCACGCGGTAGCCCACCTCTTCCTCGGCCATGGACACGATCTTTCGGAGGAAACATTCGGTCTTTTCCCCGTTCTTCAAAAAATCTTCCATATTCAGCCCGTTTTCCTGAAGCTCTTCTTCCGAAACCAGGCACCTTACCGTTTCTACATCGATCCGTTTAAATTTCAAAGGCTTTACCTCTTTTTACTACTGCCGCCAAACAGGATCAAGATCGACCCAATGGCGATCATTACATCCGACAGGTTAAAGATGATCTTTGAAAGTGATTTCAGTTTCTTAAAAGGAATGCGGATATAGTCGATCACATGTCCTTTTACCAACCGGTCATACAGATTGGAAAGTCCGCCGCCGAGCACCATCGCACATCCGACTTTCCTTACCTTGCCGCCCTTCTCCCGAACGATCAGCGTATAGCAGAAAATGAAGATCGCCGCCACGACAATGTTCAAAATCTTGACCAGCATCGGACTGTCCTTCAGCGTATTCATTGCAAAGCCTTCGTTGTAATGCTTGGTCAGGATCACTTTTCCGTCAAAGAGTTCTCTTTCCTCTCCTTCAACAAGCTGCTCGTCAACCTTCCTTTTCAGGAAGAATTCCACTCCGAAAACTGCTGCCACCACCAATAATAAGACGATCATAACGCTACACTCCTTTCTCCCAAAGCCGATTCACCCGATCCCCGCATCGTGATCAGGGGCCCGCCCTTTTTCTCGATGTATTCTTCTGTAACTGTCACCTGGCCGATATTCGCATCCTTCGGGATCTCATACATGATGTCGAGCATGAACTCCTCTATGATGGCTCGCAAGGCCCTGGCGCCGATCTTTTTCTCTTTGGCTTTTTTCGCGATACAGCGAACCGCGTCCTCGGTAAAGTTCAGCTTCACCTCATCCAGCTCCAGAAGCTTTTTATACTGCTTCAGGATCGCGTTCTTCGGTTCCTTCAATATCCTCACCAGCATGTCTTCCGACAGGGCTTCCAGCGAAAAGAGGATGGGCAGGCGTCCCACGAATTCCGGGATCATGCCGAATTTCTTCACATCTTCCACGGTCACCTTCTGCAGAAGGTTATCGTCCTTGTCGTACTTATCCTTAAGGTCTCCCAAAAAACCAATCGAGGCCTGTTTATTTAATCTTTCTTTAATTATATCCTCAATCTCAGGAAACGCGCCGCCGCAGATGAAGAGAATGTTTCTTGTATTCACGGTGGTCATCGGGACCATCGCGGTCTTGCTCGAGGCTCCCACCGGCACTTCGATATCCGCGCCCTCCAGAAGCTTTAACATCCCCTGCTGCACCGACTCTCCGGACACATCCCGCTGGTTCGTGTTCTTCTTCTTTGCGATCTTGTCGATCTCGTCGATGAAGATGATCCCGGTCTCGGCCTTTTCCACGTCGTCTCCCGCCGCTGCGAGGAGCTTACTTACCACGCTCTCGATATCGTCGCCGATATACCCCGCCTCGGTAAGACTCGTCGCATCCGTGATCGCCAGCGGCACATCCAGAAGCTTCGCCAGCGTCTGCACGAGATAGGTCTTTCCGCAGCCTGTCGGCCCGATCATCAGCATATTGGACTTTTCGATCTCGATATCGTCCATATGCCCCGTCGCCACGCGTTTATAATGGTTATACACGGCAACCGACATGATCTTTTTCGCGTATTCCTGGCCCACGACATATTCGTCCAGCCGTTCCTTGATCACATGCGGCGCAGGTACCTTTTTCAGGTCAAAAGCCGGCTTCTTTTCTTCCTTCTCTTTCTTCCGTTTCAGCTTCTGCCGCTGCGGCTGGAAGAGGTTCATGTCGGAAAGGTTGATCATGCTGATGTTCGGCATGCGCCCGTCCTTCATGAGGTCGTCCATATTGAAGCCGCTCCCCTGCATCGCGTCAAACGTCTTCTGCATGCAGTCGCTGCAGATGAACATATTCTGCTGCAGGCGGATCATTTTTTCCACCTTGCTCTCTGCGCGTTTGCAGACAAAGCAAAAGTGTTCGTATTGATTGTCCTTCTCCTCCGGTTCTTCTCCTTCCGGATGGAGTTCTTTCAGATCGTCACTCATAGTCCTTCCAGTTTGGGGTAGTACTTAAAGATTGCTTTCCCCAGAATCTCGCTTTTCGGAACAAAGGTATATGCCTCGGCATCATCCCAGTTGTCCACAAGCCCTTCATCCATCGCTTCTTCCGCCCAATACCGGGCGTCCAGCGAAATATTGCGGTTGTCCCCCAGCAGAAAATAGCTGTTTTCGGGCACTTCGTAGATCAGTCCGTCATTCCCCACCAGCCATTCTTCGGGAAGATACGGCTCGTCCAGAGGAGTCGCGCTGTCATTGATATAGATCTTTCCGTCTTCGATCGCTACTTTTTCGCCCGGCAGCCCGATCACGCGTTTGATAAATTTTTCCTCCGGATCTACCGGATAACGGAAGATCACAACGTCAAAACGTTTCGGATCACTGAAGAGGTACGACAGCCGAAATCCGATCAGCCGGTCCCCGGGATAAATAAGGCTCACCATGGAGCTCGACGGCACTTCCGCATTTACGATAATAAATTTTCGGATCACAACGGTCAGGAGCAGCGCTATGACGATGACGCGGACCCAGCTGAATATTTCCTTTGCGATCGCCTTCTTCTTTGCCGAAGGGTCTGTTGTCTTCTTTTCTTCTTCCATAATAAATCACATTATACCATGAAACGCTTGAACTGTCTATTAAGTGTTCAACGCCTTATACTGCGACCGGTACAGCGCAGCGTAGGCGCCGTCCTTTTGCAGGAGCTCTTCGTGGCTCCCCTGCTCTTTTACCTGCCCGTTCTCGAGATACAGGATCACATCCGCGTTTCGGATCGTGGACAGACGGTGCGCCACGATGAAGCTCGTGTGACCTGCCATCATCCGGCGGAAAGCATCCTGGATCCGTTCCTCCGTGCGGATATCGATGGAGCTGGTGGCTTCGTCGAGGATCAGCATGTCCGGCGACGTCAGCATGGCCCGGGCGATACAAAGAAGCTGCTTCTGGCCGGCGGAAAGCGTGCCGGTCTCTGAAGAAATGACCGTGTCGTATCCGTTTTCGAGGCGCATGATAAAGCCGTGGGCGTGCGCTGCTTTGGCGGCGTTTACGATCTCTTCCTCCGTTGCCCCGGGCTTTCCGTAGGCAATGTTTTCACGCACCGTCCCCTCCTTAAGCCAGGTTTCCTGCAGCACCATCCCGTAATTCTTCCGAAGCTTCGTCCTTTCGATCGTTCGGATCTCCTGGCCGGAAAGACGGATCTCTCCACTGTCTATATCGTAAAAACGCATCAAAAGGTTTATGATCGTGGACTTTCCCGCGCCGGTGGGGCCGACGATCGCGACCTGCCGGCCGTAGGGCACGTTGAGCGAGAAGCCCGTGATCAGCGGTTTCTCCGGCTGATAAGAAAACGCGACATCGGAGAAAATCAGCTCTCCCTTTCCGTCAAACTCTGCGCCCCCTTCCACCTGCTCCTCTTCCGCTTCTTCGATCAGCGCAAAGACACGGTCCGCGCAGGCCAGGGAATTCTGCAGCTCCGTAATAACCCCCGAGATCTCGTTAAAAGGCTTTGTGTACTGGTTCGCATACACCAAAAACGCCGTCAGCATGCCGGGCGTGAAGCCGGTTCCGGAGATCGCGAGAAACGCGCCGAAGATCGCCACTGCCGCATAAACGAGGTTATTGATGAACCGCGTCATCGGATTGGTGAGGCTCGAGACAAAGGTCGCCTTCAGCGTGTCTTTTCCGAGCTTTTCATTGATCCGGCGGAACCGTTCCAGGGCCTCGCCTTCTCTCCCGTACGCCCTGATGAGCTTCGCCTCCTCCGTCATTTCCTCAATGAGCGCCGTCTGTTCGCCGCGGTCCTGCGACTGCTGCCGGAAAAGCGAAAAACTCTTTCTCGCGATAAAACGGGCCGTCAGTATGGACAGAGGCGTCAGCACCGCCACCACAATCCCCAAGGGCACGTTTTCGCGGAACATGAAGAACAACACGCCCACCACGGTCAGAACGCCCGAGATCAGCTGTGTAAAGCCCATGAGAAGGCCGTCCGCAAACACATCCACATCCGAGATGATACGGGACACGAGGTCCCCCTGCATATGCGAATCCAGATAGCTTAAAGGAAGGCGGTTTAATTTCGCCATCGCATCACGCCGTATATCCCGGACCGTATCATAGGTAAGGCGGTTGTTGCACAGGTTCTGCAGCCACTGCGCGATCGCTGTCGCTGCGATCACTGCCGCCATTTTGATTAAAATTGAAGCTAAACTTAATAAATCAACATTTCCCGGCCCGAGCAGCAGGTCCACCGCATCCCCTGTCAGGATCGGCAGCGTCAGCGCGCTGACCACGGTCGCCGCCGAAAGCGCGATCGACAGGACGAGGAGCCACCGGTATTTTCCGAGATACTTTAAAAGCTTTCTGATCACCGTTCTCTTACGCATACGCGGCACCCCGCTTTCCCGTCCCCATCGAAGACGCATGGATCTCCGCATACAAAGGGCAGCTCTCCAAAAGCTCCTCATGCCGCCCCTGCGCGATCACGGTTCCCTCCTCGAGAACCAGGATCCGGTCGCACTCCATGAGAGACGACGTACGCTGGGAAACAATAAGGATCGTCGGATGAAACGGCAAACGGAAGATCTCCTGCCGGAGCGCCGCTTCCGTCACAAAGTCAAGCGCCGAAGACGCGTCGTCAAGGATCAAAATCTCCGGTTCCCTTGCCAGCGCCCGCGCGATCGAAAGGCGTTGCCGTTGCCCGCCGGACAGGTTTCTTCCCGCCTGCGCGATGAGGTGGTCGAGCCCGTCGCCCTTTTCACGCACAAAGTCCGCCGCCTGCGCCTTTTCCAGCGCCTCCCAGAGCTTCTCATCCGGCACATCCTCCGCGCACAGGTTTTCCCGCACGGTGCCCTTAAGGAGCGACGCCTTCTGGAACACAAAGCCGATGCGGCGTTTTAATTCCGCTTCCTCGCACTCCTTCACATCCACGCCGTCCACCAAAACCCGGCCGCCGGTCGCATCATAAAACCGTGGGATCAAAGAAACGAGCGAACTCTTTCCCGAAGCGGTCGGGCCGATGATCCCAACGATCTCTCCCGGCGCCGCGGAGAACGTGATCCCCTTCAAAACATCCTCTCCGTCATTTCC
>JAEESA010000341.1 GCA_016286115.1 Lachnospiraceae bacterium | reverse complement strand
GCAGCATCAACACTCTGCTCTGTCGATAATATGCCCTTCGAGGGCCTTCATTACCTGCAGCTCGTGCTGATGGATTCGATGGCAACGGCGCCGCCCCGGACCACTTCGATGTTGCGGAAGCGTTCGCGCAGGAGCGCGATCAACTCATTATTGCGGCGTTCGGTGAGCTTACACTCGAGAAGGGCGCTCTCGGGGCCGATGTCAACGACATCCGCGCCGAAGACCTCGGCGATGCGGAACACCTCCTGCTTCCCCTCGTCATCCAGCTTCAGCACCTTCGCGAACAGGATCTCCTTCATGTGGATCGGCACATGGGTGAGGTCGATGACCTTGATGACCTCGACCATGCGGTTCAGCTGCTTTTTGATCTGCTCGAAGGTCTTGTCGTCGCTCGAAACGCAGATCGTCATGCGGGATACGGTCTCATCTTCGGTCGTGCCCACGGTCAGGCTCTGGAGATTATACGATTTTCCGGAAAAAAGGCCGCTGACCTTGGCCAGCACACCTACCTGGTTTTCGACATATAAGGCGATCCAGCGATTTTTCATAGTTCTCACTCCGTTTCTGTAGTTACGACGGCAACAGCATGTGGTTCATCGGATTTCCGCTCTTCACCATCGGGAGCACAAGTTCATCCGAGCTGATCAAAAATTCGATCAAAGCCGGTCCTTCCTTATGCTCTTTTGCTTTTTCTAATGCTGATTTAATATCCTCTTCCTTCTCGACACGAAGCCCCAGCGCTCCATAA
Source organism: Lachnospiraceae bacterium (assembly GCA_016286115.1). Lineage (GTDB taxonomy): Bacteria > Bacillota > Clostridia > Lachnospirales > Lachnospiraceae > RUG12461. The sequence goes on along the minus strand of JAEESA010000341.1, from coordinate 2,244 downwards.
CTCTCGGCGAGCTTCACAAAGTCCGGCGTGTACGGAGGACAGTTTTCTCCCGGTCCCTTGCAGTTGTCGGGGCAGCCCACGCGGCGGCGGAGACACGTTCCCGCATAGCGTTTTCCGTAGAAAAGCTGCTGGAACTGCCGCACCATGCCGAGGTATTGGTTATTAAATACACATATAATTATATTCGTTCCTTCACAGACCGCGGTGGCAAATTCCTGTATGTTCATCTGCATACCACCGTCTCCCGAGATCAGCACCACGTCCTTTTCGGGACACCCGATCTTCGCTCCGATCGCCGCAGGGAAGCCGAAGCCCATCGTTCCGAGCCCGCCCGAGGTGATGAGATGACGGTCGCTTCCAAGCGTTCCGTACTGGATCGCCCACATCTGATGCTGTCCCACATCCGTCACCAAAAAGCCGGTCGGGAACACTTCGTTGACGCCTTCCATGATCATCTGCGCTGTCATGCCCTTGTCCCGGCGCATTCCCAGCGGATTCTCGCTGTCCCATTCCCGGATCTTCTTCTGCCAGGCCACGGTATCCTTCTTTTCCGCCCATTCCAGGAGCTTTTCCAGCGCCACGCCGGCGTCCGCCACAATCGGGACATCCACAACGACATTACGGGAGATGGAGGCCGTGTCCACATCGATATGGATGATCGCGGCCTTCGGGGCAAACTCGTTGAGGTCGCCCGTGATCCGGTCATTAAAGCGCGTTCCGATGCTGAACAGCACATCACATTCGCTGACCGCCATGTTGGCGGCATATTTCCCGTGCATTCCGCAGTTTCCTATATATAAGTCGTGGTCGCTCGGGACCGCGCCCTTCCCCATGATCGTTGTGACGACAGGGATCCGCATGGTCTCCGAAAACTCCTGCAGAAGGGCTTCCGCTTTCGCAAGCCTGACGCCGCCTCCCGCCAGGATCAGCGGACGCCGCGCGCTCTTTAAGAGCTTCATCGCCTTTTTGAGCTGGCCGACATGCACTCCGCTGGCGGGCTTATAGCCGCGCATCTGGATCTCCTTCGGGTAGTCCGCGGGGCCTGCTTCCAATTGAATATCCTTCGGGATATCCACCAGAACAGGGCCGGGGCGGCCTGTTGAAGCAATTGTAAAAGCCATTTTTAATATTCTGCCAAGATCCTCGCGGCGCCGCACGGTTACGCCGTACTTGGTCACGCTGCGGGTCATCCCCACAATGTCGACCTCCTGAAACGCGTCGTTTCCGATCAGATCGAGCGGCACCTGCCCCGTGATGCAGACCAGCGGAACATTATCATAGTGCGCGTCCGCAAGGCCTGTGATGAGGTTCGTGGCTCCCGGCCCGCTCGTCACAAGGCAAACGCCCGTTTTTCCCGTGGCCTTCGCATACCCTTCAGCCGCGTGGATGAGCCCCTGCTCATGCCTGGGCAGCACAAGGCGGATCCCCTCCTGTTTATACAGCTCGTCAAAGAGGTCCGTGACATAGCCTCCGGGATAACCGAAGATCAATTCCACGCCCTCTTCCTGCAGCGCTTTGACAAATAACTTTCGACCTGTGATGTTCATTTCCGATTTCCTCGCAAATCCGGTCTTTAAAAACCGAATTATTAATCCTTCCTTTTATAAACCTGGAAGCAATATTTCAGATCCTCGTACTCTTTCTCTTCCGACTCGTCCGTTTTCACCCATTCCTGACGCAGATCCAGGTTCGGGAAAAAGCGGTCCGCCGCTCTCACGACATTGATCCGGGTCACATAAGCCGTGGAGCAATAGTCGATCAAAAGGTTGTAGATCTGCTGCCCTCCGGACACAAAAATGTCATTAAAATCGTACTTTTTAATCTCTGCTAAAAGTTCATTTAAGTTGTGAACGATGGCTAGTTCATTCTCATATCCCGTCAGATCTCGCCTGGTCAGAACGATGTTTTTTCGATTCGGAAGTGGTTTTCCATCCGGAAAACTGTCCAGAGTTTTTCCACCGATGATGATCACCTTCCCGGTCGTCATCGTTCGGAAAAATTTCTGGTCCTCGGGGATGCGGAACAAAAGTTCGTTTTCTCTTCCGATTCCCCAGTTCCGATCAACGGCAACTATTATATTCATTTATAATTTCTCCCTTATTATATATAAGTTTTATAAATGATACGAATTGCTCCGTTGCTTCGCAACTCCCGCAATTCTACAAATACTCGCAATCCGCGCTTTCGCGCTACTTGCTCGTATTTGTTAGTCCCAAGAATTCAAATTTCCTTTCGAGCAAGCTC
>JAEESA010000340.1 GCA_016286115.1 Lachnospiraceae bacterium | reverse complement strand
TCCGCGAGGCGATGAATAAGGCCGATGGCTTTCTTCCCGCGGAAACGGATGAAACAACGGAAATCCCGCTCGACAGCCCGTTCTTCAAGGAGCATCCCTATGCGGCCAAGATCGTGGTGATCCAAAAACTCCTTCATACGATGGGGCCGTCCGACCTCCTTTCCAGCGTCACTTTGCTCTATAATGCGCTTGTGACTTCCGATGAATACCAAAATGAAGTGGCAAAACAGAGAACGGAAAAGATCGATGGGAAGCTTACCGGCCGGGAACGGGAGCTTGAAAGCATAGGCGGATACCGGGAGATGCTGGATGAGATGAAAGATTCATCCAAAGCCTTCAAAGAAGATCGTAAGAAGGCCGACGAGCTGCAGAAAACGGGATTGACTTCGCAGGGAATAGAAAACAATATCCAAGGCCTTTTGTCTTCGATCGACAAAGCCCGGCTGGATAAACTGGAAGAGATCCCGGCTCCACACATGGTAATTCAGAAGGGGATCCGGTTGGACAAGGGAGCGGTGGAAAGGATCCGGACGCTCCTGAAAAAAGACTTCTTTTCAGATTGGACAGATGAAAACAGAAAGGAGATCGAAAGCAGGATCCTGATCGGGATCCCGTTCCTGACGGCAAAGGAAAAAGCGGAGCTTCTGGAAGAAAAAGAGGTAGAGGGCCTGATCTTATCGATCACGAAAAGGCTTCGCGCGGAAAAGAATTTAAAGGTCCTTTTGCTGGAGGATAAGGACTATAAAAGGCATGTTTTGGACGCGATCGTCGCGGGAGTTCCCTATCTTTCCAAAAAGGAGTTTTCGGACAGAGCGAAGCAAAGGCGCAGCGCGGTAAGGAAAGCAAAGTCCTTCCTTCTGCTGGATGAAAGATTCACGAAAAAGCCTGTTAAGATACGGGTTTTAAGGGGTGCGCCGGTCCAAAAAGCCCGGGAGCGGGTGTATCACATCAACGATCTGAACGGGAGTTTAAAGAGCGGCTTCGCATCCATAAACATGGCGCCTCCGCAGGATTATTACACCTTCAAAAAAGAGCATCCGGATGAAACGATGAAGGAGGATAAAATCCGGGAGCTTTATAAAATCTATCTCCAAAACTTTTTTAAGGTCATAAAAAACGCTCACGGAAAAAAAGACAAGATGGATACGCCGTGGACGGTCAATGGAAAGAAATACCGTACCTGGTCTTCGATCGAAAAGCTGATCGAAAAAAATTATATCGAATACGGCGCGGACGAATCGCTCGGGGAATTTTTTGAGAGCATGGGCGATAGCTTTTATCAGAAAGGGGAGGATGATTTCCATAAGATCCTCGCCCAAAAGCGTGAGGAATATATCCATAAAGAAGTCCCAAAGAGGTCCCAAAAGACGGAGGATCTGGCGGCAGAAGAGCAGTTTCATCAGCGCCTGGACCGGCTCCTTCTAAACGGGAAGGAAGACTATACCCCGCTGGCGGAAATCCTTGTCAATGACGAGCGGATCCTGGAGCACCTTGCAGCGGATTCGGATGAAGAATTTGAGATCTTTCTGGCGCATACGATCCCGTCCTGCCGCGCGGTCACAGAAGAACTGAGCCGGCATATATACAGGGACCAGTACCTCATCGAACGGGAAAAGGAGATCTCTGACTTTATTGCCGAAGGGAAGACGGAAAATGCCGAAAACGCTCTGGCTCTGACAGAGCTGGACAAAGCGATCGATCAAACAAAGATCGGCAAAAAGACCTTCAAGACGCTGTTCGGGGAACGGCTGGGGATCGGGAAGAAGATCCCCTCCGGGGAGAATGCGGTCTTTGCTTCTATATTCATGGAAATGTCGCTTTCCATGGGTGCGGCTGCCTTTTGGGATGAATGGCCTGTGAAGGTAAAGAGAGACCGGCTGCAAAACAATCTGAAGAGCTTTGAGGATGCATACAAGAGTATCATAAAAAACCTGAACCTTAATCTGACCAAAAAGCAAGATGAAGCCCTGTTTACGCTGCTCCTGCAGATCGAAAAAAGAAATCTGATCGAGAAAGCACCGGATGCCTACAAAGAAGATCTCACATACCATCTCAGAGAGGACCTGGATCAGTATATTAAGGAACTCAAGGGCCAGGAAAAAGAGAAAAAGCGCTTAGAGGCGATGAAAACAGCCGGCGCAGCGATCGTAGAGGAAAAGATAAAAGGGAGAGAACGTATTAATGAGCTCTTCAAAGAAAGCCATAAGGGATTCTCCCTCTTTACGGCGAAGGATCTTAAAGAATTAGAACCGGAAGATCAGATCAGGAAAGAGCTTGTGGCAGCTGTGAACATGTCCGAGGACTTTACGTCGGATGATCCTCTTATGGAGGTCATTTACCGTTCCTTCCTGGAAAAGATGGTGGTTGCAGCGCAAAACAAAAACCTGGATCAGATCCGTGCGGACATGGGAACCCTGCTTCGGTTCAAGTGTTTTTCCCTGGCGGCGAACCGGGTGATCAAAAGCCGGAAGGATATTGCAGAAACAGATCGGTTTGCGATGAAAAAGGGATTGCTTGAAGCCTTTTCTGACCAGATCTTTTCCGACATTGCAAAAGATACGTCGGCAATGACGGAGGGTGTGGAATACTATACCGCGCAGATTGAGGACCTGCTCGGGAAAGAAAAAACGAGGCGTGGGATCGCGCGCTTCCTCATCGATGATGAGGACAGCTATGGTAAAAAAATAACCAAACCGCTGAAGGATGAAGAGCAATTCAAAGAAAGAATGACTTATGTCATTAACCAGCGCTTTTCTCCCGGTATGTGGTCGAAACTTAAGGATAAACTGGAGGGAAGTTCGCGCGAGGATCTGTGCATGATCGCTTATATCATGCAGAATATGGACACAACCGCCACCTTAAAAAGCGCCGTCACCAACCTGATCGGAAGCGAAAACCATCCTTTTATCGATGTGGAGGACAGCGCTGCCGCGACATACTATATCCGGGGAGAAACCATAAACCGGGAGCTTTTGGGCGTGGATTTTCAAAGGCTTA
>JAEESA010000051.1 GCA_016286115.1 Lachnospiraceae bacterium | reverse complement strand
TTCCATTTTTTTGACAAAGTCCGTATTGATAAAGCCGATGCTTCCCATATCATCATAGAATACGCGGACATCCACGCCTTCCTTGACTTTGGCGGTCAGGATATCCAGGATCCGCTGGAAGGATTCCTTCATCTCGATCGCATGGTACTCCATGAAGATAAAGTGCTTTGCCGCGGCAAGGTCCTTCAGCTGCGCTTCAAGGCCTTTGGCTGCGTCGTCATAATAGACCACATCGGTGTTCTGGTACACCGGGTAATGCGAGTACTCGCAGAGATACTGCGCGACACGGAAGGAACGCAGATCTTTATCATATAGATTTTTCACCGGCTCCTGCTTCTGTTCGATCCACGGAAACAGCTTTTCGTCGATATTTGTAAAGTTCTTTTTCATTTTCCGGGTCGACAGATTCGTGCCGATCAGGAAATAGAGCAGCGTCCCGAGAACCGGCGTCAGCAGGATCAGGATGATCCACGGGCTCTTTAAGGATCCGGAGATATGCATTCCGTAAATGACCAGCACCAGGATCAACGCAAAGATGCGGATCAAAATGTCGATCCAGGGGAAATGTTCGGAAATACCGAACATGATCAGCGCGATGAACACTACTTCCGCAACGATCGCGATCAGCGCCAGGATCAGTCTCATGACGCCGTTTTTTGTTTCCTGTTTTCTCTCTTCTGTTTTCATCTAAGTATCTCCTGCATCTAAATTAGTTTTATATCAGCTGATTCTCCGAAACATCTTTTCCGTTCAGCGCGATATGGTCGTAAAGGGAAAGCCCATAGGGGGTTCCGACCTTCACGATCGTGTATTCCTCGTTTGCAAAGACCGGATCGATCTTCCGGAACGCGGCATAGCCTTTGTTGACGTTATATACGCCGGAAAGCTCGGCAGAGGTCTGCACCGGATAGGTCGCGCCGCTCTCGGGGTCTTTGATGAGGTCCCCTTTTTTGATCTCGTCCTCTTCTACATAATACGACTCATCCGTTTCAAAGAAAAGGTCTGTCGGAACAAATGTCCAGCTTTCCGAGCCCTCTTCATCCACATAGCGCTTTAAGAGGCCGAGGCTGTCGGTGTTCCCGCCATGTGTAAAGTACTGCTTCGGAACCAGGAAAAATGTTTTTTCGACGATCGCCGTATTCGGGATCTTCAGCCCCTCTTTTCTGTCCAGAAGAAGCTCCACCTCGGTGAAACGCTCGTTCGCGTAACGCACCATGGAATTATTCAGCTTCAGGATCAAAAGGTGCAAGCCGTCCACCTCGCGGAACCGGTAGCTTGCCGTTGTTTTGTAATCGTCATTCAGAAACCGGAGGGACAAGATCCCCTCGGGATCAAGCGAAGCCCACACATCATTATCCACGGCCATGACCATTTCCCAGTCCTCGCTGTCGAGGAGCTTATAAACCGCGGTTCCCGCAGAGACGGAGCCGGCATTTTTCAGAAGCAGCTTTTGATACGTGCTTTCATTCAGCATTGCCGGTGTTACCGCGTCCGATGTGATCGTTTCATAGCCGTCGGTATAGTATTCCACAACGCCGGGAACCGGCGCATAGAGCATATGAAAGCCTTCTGCTCCGGTGTTTAGAGACCCGGATTCCTGAATGCGGTTCAATGCCTCCAGATTCAGCGCTTCCATGACCTCGGAAATGATGTTGTTCTTAAAATGATAAACCCGGTAGAAAGCGCTTTTATCAAAACTCGCCACAAAAGCGGAAACATCGGAAGAAATACCGGCGAGGCTTTCTTCGTCAAGCTCTCCGTCCGCATTGGCGCTGTCCGAGATCATGCTGGAAATGCTTCCCGTTTCATCCACAGAACAGACCAGCGTTTTCACCGACGCCTTGCTGCCCTCTTTGAGGTAATAATTCAAGGCCCCGGACCGGTCGGCGTTCACGATCGTTTCCGAACGCAGGATCAGTCCCTGATAGGTGTGATTGGACGCGATGGTCCCGTATTCCACTTCATAGACTGCGATATGCACGGCGGTGAGCCACGAAAACAGATGATAGCATACATAAATAAGGATGACCAGAAATATGATCACCCCGATGTTTATGTGCCGCCGTCTGGGATATCGAATAACCTTGCTGTTATCTGCCATGTTTACATTCAAAAATGCCTTAAGAGGCTTTTCGGGCCCTTAAGGCACTCTTTGATCCTTGATCATCAATCCGTCAAAGGGATACCACCAGTCTGGCCTTTGCGCATTCCGGAAGCACCTTCGGATCCGAAGCAATGCTCAACACGAATTTGATGCCAAATTTCTCACTGATGATGTCCAGTTTTTCAATGGCGGGAGTAAGTCCCTGCGCATCGATCCCTGCGATCGTCAGGAAACTGTCCAGATACATTTCCTCCAGGTCGTTGTCCTGTGAAGCGATACCGCAGATAAATCCTATAAATTCGTCGCAGTTGGAAATCGGGAAATCTGCTACGTTGATCAGGCGAACCCGATTATGAAGCTCATACATGTGTTTCTGGCTCTTATCCAGGAAGACAATGTTTCCGGGCGCTTCCTTCACTGCCTTGGCCACTCGATCCAAAAGATGTTTTGTCTTCCCTTTCCCGTTCTCTCCAGCAATGATCTCAATCATAGGCTTGTTCTCCCTCCTTACGCCGTCTCTCCCCGGCGCCCTTTTCATAAATTATAGTATAGGTTTTAAGTAAATACAACCCGTTTATTCGGAAACTTAAATCGTTTCTGTCTCCGTTTCCGTTTCGGTTTCAGTTCCGGCTTCCGTTCCGACTTCTGTTCCCATTTCCGTATCCGCAGGCACTTCGGTTTCCGGTTCGGCTTCTCCTTCGACCTCCGGCTCCTCTTCGATGTCGCCGTAGAAACGCATCAGCTGGTTCATGACGAGGTAGAGGTTGATCTTCGCGTCGGACTTGAAGACGGAGACGACTTCCTTCTCGCCTTCCGGATTTTCCACGAGGAGCACGAGGCAGTACCCGGCGTCGTAGGTCGTTCCGGTCTTACCGCCGAGGACGGTATAGCCGTCCGGCGCCGTTTCGGCTCCGGTCTTGTACTGGTTCGTGGAGGACCAGGTCACGGTCTTCTCTTCTCCCGCCGCGTTGTGGTAGGTGACCTCCTGGCTGGAGGCGGTGAAGATGTCCATGAAGAGGTCGTTTTTCAGGGCCTCGTTCAGGATCAGATACATATCGTAGGCGGTGGTGTAATGCTCTTCATCATGATAGCCGTGGGGGTTCGTGAAATGGGAGCCTGTCGCACCGAGGGAATGGGCCTTTTTGTTCATGAGCTCGGCAAAGCCCTCTTCGCTCCCGCCGACGTGCTCGGCGATAGCCGCGGCGGCATCATTTCCACTGCGCAGCATCATGCCGTACATCAGATCCTTCAGCGTCATCTTGTCTCCCGGCAAAAGCCCGCAGACCGAAGAATCAGAGGGCTGGCCGGCAGCGGTCTCGCTGACGATGACTTCGTCCTCGGGATTTCCCTCTTCCGCCGCCACCAGAAGCGTCATGATCTTCGTTGTGCTGGCGGGATAGACCCGGTCAAAGACATTGTAAGCAAACGGGGTTCCCAGCGTATCCAGATTAAAAAGCAAAGCGGCGTTGCAGGTCTGGACATCCGTATTGGCTGTGGTGGTGTTGTCCCGGCCCAGGACGCACAGATCTTCCGCAAACCCGCTGATCGAAGAGCTTTTCGTCCGGCTCGTCTGCGGAGACATCGGTTCGTATACCGGGTAAGGAAGAACAGAAACCTCTCCTTCGATCCTGTGCGAGCAGCCGGAAAGAACGAGGCAGCTCATAAAAACAGACAGGATGCAGGCTGCGATCCTTTTACTTGTACATTTCACGCCACTCAAGGTCTCCTCTGTCCAAAGATTTGATCAATAGCTCCGCCGTGGCCAGATTCGTGGCCAGGGGGATGTTATGCATATCACAGATCCGGACGACGTTGTTGACGTCCGGTTCATGAGATTTCTGTGTCAGCGGATCTCTTAAAAAGATCACGAGATCGATCTCATTCGCTTCGATCGCTGCGGAAAGCTGCTGTGCGCCGCCCAGATGCCCTGCCAGGAATTTGTGGATCGAGAGGTTCGCGACCTCCTCCACCAGTCTCCCGGTCGTGCCGGTGGCATATACCGAATTTTTACTCAGAATCCCCTGGTAGGCGATGCAGAAATTCTGCATCAGCTTCTTTTTGGAATCATGCGCGATCAACCCAATATTCATGAAAACCCCTTTCTTTTCGGCCCTTCATAGACGAAATCATCCTTCTCCTGTACAACACGGTTGGCATTTTTCACCTGCTGAAGCCCCACATTCAGAACCAATCCCAAACCGATAAATAACGTAACGAGCGACGTCAACCCATAGCTGACGAACGGAAGCGGCAGACCGGTGTTCGGCATCAGGCCGGTCGTAACGCTGATATTGACAAATGTCTGGAACCCGATGAACGCTGCCATCCCGCTGCAGATCAGTCTTCCTGCCAGGTCCTTTGCCTTGCGCGCGGTCAGGATGCACTCCAGAGTAATTAGGAGCGCTAAGATCACGATGGCGACCGAACCGACAAAGCCGGTCTCCTCTCCGGCTACGGCAAAGATAAAGTCCGTCTGCGGCTCCGAAATAAATCCACCCATCTTGACCGAGGTCACATCGGTATTATTGAGCCCCTTGCCGAGAAGCTGGCCGGAACCGATGGCTGTGATCGAATTCGTCTGCTGGTAGGCGATCTCGGGATAGTCTTCGGGATGAAGCCAGCCCGCGATACGTTCAAACTGGTAATTATTCAGGATCGACTGCCCCGGCCGCATGATCAGGCTGATAAAGATCATGACCCCCGGCACGCTGACCGCCAGAATCCCAAGAATTATTTTATAACTTAATCCGGCGATAAACAAGAGAGCAAAATAAATAAATGCGGTCACGATCGTCGTCGACAGGTCGGGCTGCTTTAAGATCAAAACCAGCGGGACCGCGATCAGGGCGAGCGAAATAAGGAGCACCAGGAAGGTATTCAACCGTTCATGGAACTTCATGAAAAACCAGGCGAAAAACAGGATCAAAAGGATCTTACTGAGCTCCGACGGCTGAAAACGAAAACCGTTGATCTCAAACCAGCGCTTGGCGTTGTTCCGCTCCACGCCGGCCACCTGCACCAATACGAGCAGAATGACCGAAAGTGCATAGATCAGCGGCGCAAGCTTTAAGATCATGGAATAATCAACGAGCGACACCACGACCATGCAGACCAGGCCGAGTACGAGCCCCGCGGTCTGCTTGGACTGATAGTCCTTATTGGCGCTGCCGATGATCATGATCCCGATAATGCTTAAGATCACGGCATAGGCGACGAGCTTAAAGTTATAGTTTCGGATATGATATTGCTTAATCTTGGATAAAATCGCAAGCATATCTATCTCGTCCTTGAGGGGACGACCTCCTGTAAGATAACGTTTCCGCCGGAGATCCTTGCGGCCCGCGGCGCGTAGTTTTTGCTCTTTCTGCGGCGGAAGATCCCGTGGTCCTCTTTAGCCAGCATCACGCCGCCGATCCGAAGGGACGCCGGGTTCATGGCGAGCGCAAAGATAAAGGCATCTTCATTCCCGCCGGACCCTGCCCACACCTTGCCGTCAAGGCTTCCGAGGACCATGATGCTGCCGCCGGAGGTGACGGTGGCGCTCTCCGGCACATCTCCCATGATCACGAGATTGTCTTCCACGATCAAGACCTCATCCTCGGTCAGAGAGTCATATCGAAGGAACGCGCTGTTCGGGTTCAGTTCCGGCAAGAGCTCCTCTTCCGGCTCTTCCGGTTCCATGTGCGCCTTCAGGATCTCCTCCCGGATCACATCCTCTTCGATGATGCATAAAACGTTCGTTTTCGTCTCGGAATTGATCGCGTCGACAAGCGCGCACTCCTCGTCTTCGGTCAGATCCCTCCCGTCGAAGGTGACGGCGAACTGGGCGTCCTTAAAGAACTTCTCGGAATCGTTGAATTTTTTTATCACTTCTTTCTTCAGCTCTTCAAACGGCATCTCGTCATTCAGCCGCAGCTGGATCCCGTATTTATTGCTTTTCAGTACAACGGCGTCTTTCATGTTCATTCTCCTTGTTTCTAGTCCGTTACTGCATTTGTGGTTGAAACGTCTTCCGCCTGGCCGCTCAGAAGATCCTCTTCCGAAGAGTAGCCGAAGAAATAGCGCAAGATCTTGGCGGAAACCTCCGCGGCGTTGCCCGAAGAATAGCCGTAGGCGATCCGGGTCGCAATGGCAACTCTCGGCTGTACGAAGGAGGTCTCGCTGTAGGGCGCATAGCAGACAAACAGCGCGTGGTTCGGGCGCCGGTTGATCTGGGCGGTACCGGTCTTTCCGGCGACGGCGATCGGGAAATTCTCGAAAAACTCATTCTCTTCCACCACCATCCGGTTGCCGAGGCGGATCGCATCCCAGGTCTCCGCCGAAATATTCGTCATCTGCCCTCTGACCGTAGGCGAATAGGTCTTGATCGTATTGTCATTCCCATCGGTCATACGGGATAAAACGGTCAGGTCATATACCGTGCCCCGGTTTGCCACCGCTGCAACATACCGCGCTAGGCCGATCGTTGTGTAAGCGTTATTGGACTGTCCGATCGCAGTGGTGATCGGGTACTCCGTTGCGATCTTCGGGGCGCTTTCCGGGATCTCCACCCCGGTTTTATCTCCCAGGCCGTATTCTTCGGCGTATCTTGCGATCCGATCGATCCCGAGCGACTCGTTGTAGCTGTTATAGCCATTCGCCAGACGGTAACCCACCTCATAGAAATAATAGTTGCAGGAGTCTCGTAACGCCTCCGACACATCGATCTTTCCGTGCGTCATGTGGTAGGAATTGTAGATCCAGCAGGCGGGGCCGTCCGCCACGTTTTCATATACGCCCTTGTCTTCGATCTCTTCATCCGGCGTGATCACGCCCTCTGTGAGCCCGGCCGTTGCCGTGACCATCTTGAAGGTGGAGCCGGGAGCCGTTGCCTGCTGCGTGGCATAATCGATCTGCGGGTTCGAAAGGTTATCATTCAGCGAGCGGAAGTATTCCGCGTCCACGTTGTTCGCGAGCTTGTTGGTGTCGTAGCCGGGATAGGAAACGGAAGCCAGCAGCTCTCCGCTCCGCGGATCCACGATGACGCAAGACCCGGTACAGGGATCAAGAGCCAGCTGCGCCGGCGTGATCTCCAGATTTTTGATCTTCTTTTTCAGAAAATCATACGAATTGATGGACTGCGAGGTCAGCAGCGGATAGTCCGGATCGGCAGTAGAAAGCGCGCCCTGATCATAGAGGATGATGCAAAGATCATAACCGGAGATCAGGTCCTGGTCGATCACGTATTTGTACACTTTTTTCGCAAATTTTTTGTCCGTATCCAGTTTTTCGATGATCCAGTTCACGAGGTTTTCATAGATCTCGTCGGAATCGGCATATTTCTCGTCGACCTGGAAGCCCGTGATGTCGATCCAGTTCTCCTCGATCGCGTGCTCCAGATATTCCTTCAGGCTGATCGAGCTGTCCCGCCAGGCGATGTACACCGGATCCGTCGTGTCGATCGCATCTTTGATCAGGATCTCGTTCGTGGTCAGGAGCGTCACGATATAGGACATGTAGTTCTGGAATTCCTTGGTCAGCGCGTCATACGGCACCGGATTGTCCGTAAGCAGGTCCGCCCTGAGTTCATCCAGAACCTGCCCCTTTTTGGTAAGGAACGCCTGATACACCTTCTTTTCGGTCTCGGACGCCAGGTCGGTCTCAAAATGGCTGATGTCGATCACGTTGTTATTGATCAAAGCGTAATACACATCATAGATCGGGATCACAATGTCCGAAGCGGAGCTGTGATCCGCCGCCACGTATTCGCGGATGTTCTCGATCTTGGAATATACGATCCCGGCGATCTCCTGTTCCAGAAGATCATAAACGGCCTTCTGAAGCTCTACATCGATCGAAAGGTAAACATTGTTGCCGGCAGTGGGCTGTTTGGTCTCAATGGTCTCGACGACTTTGCCGAGATTGTCCACATACAGCCGCTCATACCCCTTTTTCCCCTTCAGTTCATAATCAAGATACTGCTCGATCCCGGCCTTTCCGACCGTATCGGTCAGCGAATACCCTTCGTATTGCTGCGAAAGCTCATTGTATTCTTCATTGTCGATCTTTCCGGTATAACCGATGATATGGCAGATGTACTCGCTGTCCACGTATTTGCGGATCGTGTCGGCATCCACGGTCACACCGGTCAATTCGCCCATGTGCTCACTGATGTAGGCCACGGTCTCATCGCTGACATTGGCCGCGATATCGGTCAAAATGTATTTCTGATACAGATTCTGGGACATCGCGTAACGGATCACAACGATCCGGTAATAATCCTTCGGCGCGTACAAAACCTCCGACACGTCATAGCGCGTCGGACCCGCAAGATAGGCCATGACCTGGTCCGGCGTGGCCTGGCTCTCGTCATAACCGAGGCGGCTGTTATACGAAAGATCGGAAACAGAAGATTTTCCGTAAACGTCCGCGAGAAAACGCTGCAGGGATTTCCCTTCCACATTATAGGAATAGGTGCCGTCCGCTGCCTGCGAGATCGCGAAGTTATTTAAGATCCGGTCCCCGTTCTTGTCCAGGATCAGAAGGATATTGTATAACTCGCGGTTCAGGGCTTTATTCTTCTGCGAGATCGTGTCATAGGTACCGCTGTCCTCGATGCGGACCGTGTAGGAAAGCTTGTTGTAAGCGAGAAGCACCCCGTTCCGGTCATAGATATTGCCTCTCGTGCTGTCCAAAACCCTCTCTTTTTCGATCGTCAGGGTATAGTTCTCCTGATAAGACGCGCCCTCCACGATCTGGAGCTTGAAAAGCCGGTATAAAAGCACCCCGGAAAGCGCGATCAAAAGGACTCCCAGCACAAGGAGCCGCGAACTTATGAACTTGATAAAGGCATCCTTGATATCATCAAACAAACTTTGCCGCGCTCCTCTTCTCGACCTTTTCCAGGTGTTTGTTTATCTTCAAAATAATGAAATACATAACGATCGTGACCAGGATCGTGTAGATCAGCTCCGGCACGATGATATGGATAAAATAATACGGCAGTTCAAAGTTCCCTCGCAGCGCGAAGAACAGGAAATACACGACGAAATTGCATACAACGTCGGATAAAGAGATCAAAAGCATCGGCAGCTTTACGTCTTCGGGATAAAAGATCTTGTTGAAGAAGCCGTTGAGATAACCGATGTACATATAGATCAGCGCATACAGGCCGATGAAATTTCCGTAAAACAGGTCAATGAGAAGGCCGGCGAAAAATCCGACGAACATGCCCTCCTTGCGGCCGCGCATGAAGCCGAAGGCCGCAGTCAGGATCACCATGAGGTTCGGGCTGATCTTCGCGACGGCAAGGGCCTTGAAAACGGTTGTCTGTAAGATGAAGCAAACGATCAAAAGGATCGCGATCGTGATCTTTCTTCTCATGCCTATCCCTCCAGAGCCGCGGTATCCTTGATCTCCAGGATCACAAGCACCTCGGAAAGATGCTCAAAATCCACCACCGGAGTCACGGTCCCGGACTTCGTCAATTGGTTGGAATCGAACTCCAGGGAGGAGATATTTCCGATCATAAGCCCCTGGACGAATTTACTGCTGACACTGCTCGTCACGAGCGCGTCTCCGACCACAACCTCGTCATCCTCGTCCTTGAGCTTGGAAAGCGTCATCCGCCCGTCGGAGTTCATGAGCGACAGGCTCCCGCCGACAATGCAGTTATCGGACGTGGACAGCACCTGCGCCGAAACCTGCTCGGTATCGTCGATGATCGACCGCACTCTTGCAAACGTGGGCCCGACGGCGGTCACGATCCCGACCAGCCCCTCGTCCGCGATCACGTTCATATCCACAGAGATCCCGTCATTGCTGCCTTTATCGATCAGAAACGTCGAAAACCAGTTCCCGGCGTCTTTTCCGATCACATGGGCGGCCACCTTCTCATAGTCCGGGTATTTCTCGTCGAGTTTCAGAAGCTCCCGGTAGTTTTCCAGGTCATACCGCTCGAGCTTGATCTGGTTCAGCTCCTCCGTCAGGGAATTCACTTCGTCCCGCAGGGCTTCATTCTCCGCCTGTACCTCACGCAGCGTCTGCAGATCGGACAGTCCTCCCGAGATCGCGCTTCCAAGGCGGTTGATCCCCTCCTGCATGGGAACAAAAACATAGCCGGCAGCCGCAGAAAGCGGTCCGCCGGACAGATTAAGAGCCAGTCCCGTCACGATCATGACGATACACAGCCCTGTCATTCCAAGAAGAAGGTACTTGGGAGGGATATGCTTTTTGTTTTTCCTCTTGTACTTCTTTGTCTGCGCCATTCGATTTCCTATCGCAAAATTCTTGATTTCATACTGAAGGCCAGGCGCTTATACTTCTCGTCGGAAACGATCTTTACAAGCCCACGCACCACACTTTCCTCCGGCAGATCGCACTGGTTCACGCGGATCCCCGTAATGTCTGTGAACAGCGTATCCAGATCCTTGATCTGGGAACCGCCGCCGGTGATATAGATCCCGTCATGGATGATGTCTTTCGCCAATTCCGGGGGTGTCCTCTCCAGGATCATCTTGATGGAGGTACAGACCGACGCCAGGTCGGCCTTGATCGCCTCGTATACCGTATCCGCCGTGATCTCCATCTCGATCGGCAGGCCGCTCAGGAGATTACGGCCGACGACGACCATCGAATCCTCATTCGCGCCGACGCCGTTGGCCAGCGCTTCCTTCAGCTGCATCGCGGTCTTCTGCCCGATCACAAGGTTAAAGTTCTTTTTGATATGGCTGATGATCGACTCGTCGATCCGGTTCCCGCCGAAATTCAGGAGCGTGGAAAGAACCAGGCCGCCCAGCGAGATCACGGAGATCTCCGTCGTATCCGCGCCGAAATCCACGACCATGACGCCGGTGGGCTCGTTTACGTCGATCCCCAGCCCGACCGCATCGGCGATCGGCTTTTCACACAAAAGCACCAGTCTGGATTTCAGGCTGCTTTTATAGAAGATATCGAAGAACGCCTTCTTTTCGACCTCGGTGATGTCTGTCGGCACCGCGACGACAAATTCCGCGCCGTGGATCCGGCCCTTCGTGTTTTTCTCGAGGAATTCATAAAGCATGGTCTGCATGAAGTTGTAGTCCGCGATCACGCCTTTGTTGATCGGAAACTTGATGGCGATGGACTCCGGGGCCTTTTCATACATGTCATACGCCCGGTCTCCGTACGCATAGAGCTTGTCCTTGCCTACGATGGCCACCGTGTTCTTCTCATTAAAAACTTTTCCCAACGCCTTGGAGTAAACCTTCAGATTTCTGGTACCGAGATCCACTCCGAAAATATTTCCTGCCATAAGTTTGTTTCCCTATCCTGTCCTTATAAAAATATTTTAATAAACACTCCGCATAAGTATCCATCATTTTAGCATAATTTTTCGCGGCTCACAAGGTTCTTATCTATTAATTTCTGCAGACTCATCATGATGCCGAATTTCCCGCTGGGCCAGGTCAGTCCGCCCTGGAAATACGCGGTATACGGCGGCCTCAACGGCCCGTCGGCGCTGAGCTCGATGGAAGAACCCTGATGGAAGGCGCCGGCCGCCATGATCACCTTGTCATCATACCCGGGCATATCCCAGGGCTCCGGGAACACAAAGCTGTCCACGGGCGCCGCGGCCTGGATCCCTTCGCAGAAGGCGATCAGCCCTTCTTCCTTGCCAAAGGTCACCGCCTGGATGATGTCGTGGCGTGTTTCCTCGGCGAACGGAAGTACGGGATACCCCAGTCGTTCATATAGATTTGCGGCAAAGATCGCCGTTTTCAACGCCGCCGCGGTCACGATCGGCGCCAGGAAAAGCCCCTGATAAAACGACCTCATCACATTTAAACTCGCTCCCACTTCTTTCCCAAGCCCCGGCGAAGTCAGCCGCGCAGCCGCATTTTCAATGCATTCCTTCTTTCCGACAAGGTAACCGCCGATGGGCGCGAGCCCGCCGCCCGGGTTTTTGATGAGCGAGCCGACTGCGAGATCCGCTCCCGCTTCGATCGGCTCTCTGTCCTCCACAAACTCGCCATAACAATTATCTACCATAATAATGACTTCCGGTTTGATCTTCCGGATAAAGGCGATCAGTTCTTCGATCTCTTGCACCGAAAAGCTCGGGCGGATCTGATAGCCCTTGGAGCGCTGGATCGTAACGAGCTTTGTCTTTTCATTGATGGCGGTTTTGATCCGGTCATAGTCAAAGCTTCCGTCCGGCAAAAGGTCCGTCTGGCGGTAGGTCACGCCGTATTCTGCAAGGGATCCGCGGGACGGCCGGATGCCGATCACTTCCTCTAACGTGTCATACGGCTTCCCGACCGGCGAATAGAGCTCGTCCCCGGGCCGCAAATTTGACATCAGCGCCAGCGCCAGCGCATGCGTTCCGCAGGTGATCTGCGGACGCACCAGCGCATCCTCGGCACAAAACACTTCCGCATAGACCTGCTCCAGTTTTTCTCTTCCGATATCGTCATAGCCGTAACCGGTGGTCTGCACAAAGCAAGCCTGGGACACTCTGGCCAGCTGCATGGCCTTGATGACCTTGAGCTGATTCCGTTCCGCCAGGCGGTCGATCGCCGAAAAACGACTGTTTAATCCTTCTTCAATTTTTTCAGAGAACTCAATAACATCGGTCGAAATACCCAATTCAAAGTACGAACTCATAGTTGACCCTCCTCTTCGCTTATAGTACCTTCGCTCTACGGTGCAGCTTATGCATATGTCGACAAAAAGTTACTTGTTTTGTTAAATATGAATTTAAAAATTCTTTCTTCATCATAGTCGAATTTTTCTTTTTCGACCCAGATCGCCTGCGGCTCTCTCTTGAACCAGGTGAGCTGCCTTTTGGCAAAGTGGCGGCTGTCTCGTTTGATGATAAAAACCGCCTCATCCAGCGTAATTTCGCCCTCCAGGAAGGAAATGACCTCCTTATACCCAAGGCCCTGCATGGCAATATCGGTCTTTTTGCAGCCCTTTTCCATGAGGGTTTTCACCTCATCCACGAGGCCGAGGGCGATCATTTTATCGACCCGGTCGTTAATTTTTTGGTATAAACGCTCTCTCGGCTCGGATAATACGAAAAATAAGGCGGGATATGCCGGAGGTTTCGCCCGCTCTTTGCGGTTATGGTCCGAAATTTTTAAGCCTCCGCTCTGCCGGTAGAATTCGAGGGCCCTTATGACCCGTTTCGTGTTATTGACAGGGATCGCAGCAGCCCCTTCGGGGTCCACCTCTGCGAGCCGTTCATGCAGCGCCAAAGCCCCGTGTTCTTCGGCAAAACGCGCCATCTCCAAACGGAAGTCCTCGTCCTTTTCCTGCGCGGTGAAATCAATATCATATAGAAGCGCCTGGATATAAAAGCCGGTTCCTCCGGTCAGGATCGGGATCCGGCCGTTTTTCTTACAATCCGCCATCGCTTCCTGTGCCAATTCCTTAAAAAGAGCGACATGAAACTCCTGATCCGTATCTAAAATGTCGATTAAATAATGCTTGATCCCTTGCATTTCTTCTGTGGTTATCTTCGCAGAACCGATGTCCATCCCGCGGTAGACCTGCATGGAATCCGCAGAGATCACAGACCCTCCGACGGCTTTGGCAAGCTCCACGGCGCAGGCCGATTTTCCGACGGCGGTCGGACCGGCGATAATGATCAAAGGAGAAGTGTCATTTTCCATACTACACGATCCTTTTGAATTTCCTTTCCAAATCATATCTGGTCATTGAAATCATCGTAGGGCGGCCATGCGGACACTGATACGGGTTCTCACAGGCAAAGAGCTGCTCCATCAGCGACTCGAATTCCGCCACGGAAAGGTCCTGATTGCCCTTAATTGCCGCTTTGCAGCTCATCGTGGCGATCCGGAGATAGAGTTCATCGGTCTCATTCTTCTTATGAAGCGTAGCGAGTTCGTCCAAAAGCTCCAGGAAATACTGTTTTTCCTCTAGCCCGTAAATATCGGCCGGAACCGCCGTAATCTCAACGGAATTCCCGCCGAAATCCTCGATCTCATACCCTGCTTCCAGAAAAAGCTCTTTGTGATCTGCAAGCGCTGTCTGCTCGGTCGGGGAAAGCGTGAGTACGAAACCGGGCGACAAAGTCTGCGAATAGACCTCTTTTTGCCGTTTCCTCTGCATAAGCCGTTCAAAGATCACTTTTTCATGCGCCGCATGCTGATCCACCAAAAGAAGCCGTTCTTCCTGCTCCACGATCCAATAGGTACGGAAAACCTGACCGAGGATCTTAAATTTTGGCTTCGCCTCCTCTTCGTACTCAAGATTCAGTGACAACTGGTTCTCTTTGGTGATTTTGGGCAATTCCTCTTCATATGCCGCATCGCTATTTTTGTCCTCTTTATTATCTCCCGAATTAATTTCTTCTTCAATCGGCGGATTTTCTACCATTCTTCGCCCGGTCTCAAAAGGCTCCGGAAGCGGCTGCGGCCGCGATTGAGGCTTAGGGATCGTGGTTTCTGCCTGTATCAAACTGCCCTCTCTTGGGCTTTCTTTCGCCGGAGCAGGCGCAGGAGCCTGGACTTCCGGGATCAGCTCCTTTTGCTCTAAAACCTGGCGGAGCGCCCCGTAAACCTCTTCGTAGATCGTTTCGGGATCCTGGAATTTGAGCTCCATCTTCTGCGGATGGACATTCACGTCCACCTCCTGCCCGTCGATCTCTATCGTCAGCGCCGTAAACGGGTACTGATGCAGCATCAGAAAGGAATGATAGGCGTCCTCTATGCTCTTGCTGATCAGCGGGCTCTTGATGAATCTGCCGTTCACGAAATAGTTTTCAAAGTTCCGATTTCCGCGGGAGACATTCGGTTTTCCGATGAAACCGCGCATCACGAGGTGCCCGTAGTCCTTTTCAACGTATAAAAGGTTTTCGGCGATGTCCCTGCCGTATAAATGATAGATCACGTCTTTTGGATTGCAGTTCCCGCCCGTCTGCAGGGCGCTCCTGCCCTCCGAGATCACCTGAAACGAGATCCCGTCATGAGAAAGCGCAAGATGCTCCATCAGAGAAAGGATGGCTGAGCCCTCGGTCCGTGCGGATTTCATGAATTTCCTGCGCGCGGGGATATTGTAAAAGAGATCCCGCACCAGAAAGGTCGTTCCCTGCGGGGCGCCCACCTCTTCCATCGCAAGCTCTTTTCCGC
>JAEESA010000339.1 GCA_016286115.1 Lachnospiraceae bacterium | reverse complement strand
AGCGGTGTGGGCGGACATGGATACGATAATCCGTGAAAACCGTTTTTGCCTTGTGGAAAAATGGAACATACGGGATACGGAGTTTTTTGTATGGCTGAAGGAGCAGGAGGAGCATACGGATGTTTACGGAGGATGATTATCGTACGGCTGAGGAGTTTTTGATGTTGTATTGTCCCAGACCGGATTCCGAAATAAAAGGGGTCCTTCCTGACGGCTGGGACGAAAATACAGCGGAGAGAGACCTGGATATCATTATTCCCTGCTATAATGTGGAAAAATATGTGAGGCAATGTCTGGACTCTGTCGTTCCTTATCCTTTTCGGCAGAATACAGGCATTTTTCTGATTGATGACGGTTCTACGGACGGAACCGGAGAGATCCTTGATTCCTATGGAAAATATCCGAATGTGCGGGTGATCCATCAGGAAAACAAGGGACTTTCCGGTGCCAGAAATACCGGGATCCGTGCCAGCAGCAGCCGTTATTTCTTTTTCATCGATTCGGATGACTATATTGTTCCGGAGAAAGTGGAGAAGATGCTTTCGTATGCGATGGAAAAGAAAGCGGATTCGGTGAGGGGGCTGGCCTTTAATGTGTTTGAAGATCAGATCATGGAGTTGGGAGAGGAGGCAAAGACCGGGGTCTTTCAGGAGATCCCTCCGCTGGACGCGGCGGCGTATGCCTGGGGAACCGTTCTGAATGCCGGGCTGTTTCGGGAATTATGTTTTCCGGAAGGGTATCTTTTTGAAGACGTGGTCATGCATCTGCTCCTCTCTCCCATGTGCAGGAAAAGCTATCTCTATTATTATCCGCTCTATGCTTATCGCATGAATCCGGAGGGAATCACGGCAAAGAGCCGGTACGACGCAAAAGCGGTGCATTCCTTCTGGCTCCTTAAGCTGATGCTGGAAACGCTTGCAAAAAAGCAGATTTCCATAGATGAGGGGCTCTATGCCCGGATCCTTTCACATATTGCCCAGACGCATCTTAGGATCGCCCAGCTGGAGGATCAGGTTAAGGTGGCGGTATTTATTGCCACCTGTAAAACCATGAAGGAATTGAATCACCGGCTTCAGCCTGAAGATAAATACCGACAGCTCTTTCAGAAGGCGATGTTGGCGGAGGATTATGCTCTCTACGACCAGATCAGTCATCTGATCTATGAGGCGCTGAAGGTGGGGGCCTGACGAAAAGGAGATTTTATGAAGACAACGATCCAGATTATGGCGGTGGCCAATCAAAGCTATATTGCGCCCATGATGGTCATGCTGCGCTCGCTTTTGCGCAATAACAGCCGTCCGATAAAGCTGTATCTTTTTTACTCGGATCTCGAGGATAAAACGGTAAAGGAAGTATCGGCGCTGTTTGAAAAAACGAAAAACAATGAGCTTGTCCCGATCCGTATGACGACGGACGATCTGGACGGGCTTCCGGCTTCGGGGGAGCTGCCGGCGGAGGTGTATTTTAAACTGCTGGGCTTAGACCGCCTCCCGGAAACGCTGGACAAGATCCTTTGCCTGGATCTGGATATGGTGGTCAAGGAGCCTCTGGATGAGTTGTATGATCTGGATCTTTCGGGGCATATGCTGGGCGCCTGCAGGGATGTCTATGCGCTTGTTTACGGGGAAACGCCCCGAAACAACAAACGCCTTAGCCTGCCGGAGGATTATGAATATTTCAACGGGGGAATGTTATTTTTTAATCTGGAACGGATCCGCGGTTTCGGCGGAGGGAAGGCGATCGTTGAGGAGTGCTATAAAAACAGGGATCTGCTGAAATGGCGCGAACAGGACGCGCTGAACCTTCTGTTTCATGATAGTTACTTACCGATCCCGTGGGTCAAATATAACTGCCCTCCGATCATGTACATCATGCGTGCGGAGGAAGTGAACAGGGGCGTCTTTAATCCCCTGACGCAGGAAATGGCTAATAATATGCAAAGCTTCGACGGTTATGCGGATTATACACAGGCTGTCGCCGAGAGCGCAGCCATTATCCACTATATCGGAGAATCCAAGCCCTGGCGGGAGGGAAGGCCTGAGGCCAGAACCTATCAGATCTTTGATGCGTTTTATGACCAGTACAAATAGGAATTTCTATTTCAGTTTCAACGGATTCCCTGACCCTCTTTCATGGTGATCAAAAGAAAATGATATCCTCCGTTGTTGACAGGCCGGATCTGCTCGTTGGAAAAGAAGGAATGGATGGTCTTTTCCGCGTCTTTTCTGCACAGCAGCCGGGAAGCATGGTCTTTTATGAAAGGCAAAAGCCCATTATTATCTTCCAGAAAACCGGGGAATAAACAGACCGAAAGATCAAACCGGTTTTTTTCGGATTTACCCGAAACCAGCTCCTCCGGAGTCAGGACTTCATTATAGACCGCGTGGTACACAGCCGGCGTTTCATCGAGGGCGCCGGTGATCCCGCAGAGAAAAACATCCGGTTCCACGATTGCGTCCGCAACAAACCGGCTGATGGCGCCGCACCCGTGCAGCACCATGCCCAGATCCAGCACAGCCTTTGCCTTCAGCTGCCGGATCGACTCAAAAAAGGGAAAGATCTCATTCTTGTCGCAAAGAAGGTAGTTCATAGCTGGCTCCTTATATGGCTCCAGAAGGTCTTGAAGCCGAACATGGTTTCTTCTGAAAGCAGGAAACGGTAGTTGAGTTTGAAGATGGTAGTCGTTTCCTGAAGCTTTTTGAACTCCGCATCCTCATAGGCTTCGCGAAGAAGATCCTGCAATGCCATGACTTCGGGCTGAGAATAGGGGCAGGTGTCGATCATGGAACGGACCTCGGGAAGATCATCATAAGCGATCCGAATAAAGTAATCGATCATGTAATAATCCGCGGGAGACGGATTTTCGATAAAATAATAGTAAAAGGCGTTCATCACGAATTGAGGCAGCAGCGCTCCTGCTTCGATCTTCAGGAAATTCCCGGACCATAAGCCATCGGTGATATCGGTCTTCCAATGGGCCTTGTCCGCGCGGATCGTATAGAAGGAAAGCTCTGAGATC
>JAEESA010000338.1 GCA_016286115.1 Lachnospiraceae bacterium | reverse complement strand
GTGATCCCGCACATGGTCAGTACGGAAGACGGGATCTTTAAGGATGGCGTGGAGATCGAACAGCAGGGCCTTCTCGCCTACATGATGAAGAGAGATTCTTCCGTGCAGACGCTGGCCCCGGAGGTTAATACGCACGAAGCGTTCTTCTCCGAGCAGATGGAACGCGCCAACAATATCGTGCATATATCCATCTCGCGGTACTTGACAAAGAGCGGTTATTACTTTGCGTATGAAGCGTCCCAGGCATTTGATAATGTTTCGGTCGTGGATTCGGGACATCTTTCGAGCGGCCAGGGGCTGATGGCGCTCGAAGCGGCGCGCATGGCGGAAGAAGGAAAGAGCGCCGAGGAGATCGTGCAGGCGATGGAAACGCTGCGGCCGCGGATCCATACGAGCTTTATCGTGGATAATCTGGATTTCCTCGCGAGAGCAGATCAGATCGGGCAGAAGATCGCGGATGTGACAAAAGCATTGATGATACGTCCCGTCCTTGTGCTGAAAAAAGGAAAGATGGGCGTGGGTCGGATCTTCCTCGGCTCCAGGCAGCAGGCCTGGAGGAAGTATATCCGTTCTGTATTAAATACCGCAGGCGAGATCGACACAAGGATCCTCTTTGTGACCTATGTCGGCCTTACCCAAAGCGATCTGGAAGGGATCCGCGCGGAGATCGAAAAGCGGATGAAATTCGACCGCATCTTCTTCCAGAAGGCTTCTCCCGCCATTGCTGTCAACTGCGGTCCGGGAACGTTTGGATTATTGTTTATAACAAAGTACCTATTAAAAAAGGATTATCTGGCTCATGAAAAATTTGCGTGTAAGAATGACGATCATGATCGTCCTTGCGGTGCTTTTAAGCTCCGGGCTGCTTTCGCTGATCAGCTTCTTAAGGGCGCGGGATACCATGGCTTCCCAGCTTGAGGAAGGCTATAGTGTTGCGGCGGACAAATATGCCCAGGAGCTGACAGCATGGATGAACACACAGGCTACGATCGTGGATACGCTTTCTGTGGATGTGACATTGAGTAAAATCTATGAGAAAGATTATGATACCTTTCATCAATACCTTACCGATTGTTTGTCACGGCTGAATTACAACGGATATATATACGACATTTACTTCACCTACCCGGATAACAGCATGGTCTGCGGCTCGGATTTTATTCCCGACGGCTCGATGGATTATGTGCATGACCGGGATTGGTACAAGGTTGCAGGCGAAACGGGAGAGTTATTTTATTCCACGCCGTATAAAGATTCCGATTCATCGTATTCAATCATTACGATCTCCAAAGCGGTCTATGAGGGGGATAAGGTGCAAGGGGTTTTGGCGATCGATGTATTCGTGGATACGGTGATCCAGATCGTAAGCGAAGCAGATGTTGCGGAAAACGGATACGCGTTTCTTGTGGACCAGAACATGGGGATGATCGCGCATCCGGATCCGGCATATGCGTATGACGACGTACCGCTTGGCGTTTTGGAAGTACATGATGCGCCTTATGAAAAAGTGGTGGAAAATATACTTACGGATTCCGGCGAGACCGTTTACATAAAAGACTATGACGGGGTAACGCGCGCATTCGTTATTTCCAGAATGGATAACACCGGCTGGCACGTGGGGATCGCCACGGACCGGGATGAACTCTTACGCAGCGTCAGCGGCCTCATCCGGGGCTTCCTTGTTGCAGCTCTCATCTCTGTCCTGATCGGTATCGCCATTTCAATCTTCCTTGCGAGGTCCCTTAACAAACTGAGCATTCAGGAAAGGGAGCAGGAAAACCTGGAACTGATGAAAAAGACGAATAAGGTGATCGTCCGCTCTCTCGCCTCCGCGATCGACGCAAAGGACCGTTACACCAGCGGCCATTCCCAGAGGGTTGCGGAATACGCGGTCGAGCTTGCAAGAAGGATGGGGATGTCCGCGGATGACCTTGAGATCGTCTACTACGCGGGGATCTTGCACGACATCGGCAAGATCAGTGTTTCGGAAGAGGTGATCAATAAACCCGGCAAGCTTACGGAAGATGAGTTTGACCTGATCCGGATCCACCCGGTCAGCGGCTACCATATCCTGCAGGGAATATATGAAGATGAGCGGGTTGGCTACGGCGCCAAGTATCATCACGAACGCTACAACGGAACCGGCTATCCCAACGGGCTTGCCGGAAAAGACATTCCGAAGATCGCCCGCATCATCGCCGTAGCGGACGCTTATGACGCTATGGCCAGCGACCGGAGTTACCGTAATGTGCTGCCGCAGGCCACGGTCCGCGATGAGATCCTGCGGGGAAAAGGAACGCAGTTTGATCCCGAGATCGCGGATATCATGATCCAGATGATCGATGAAGACACGGCATATAAAAATAGGCAGACTGAAGATGACGTCCAAAATATCCTTGCGGTCGATGATGACAAAGGCAGCCTTATCATCTTAGAGCGCGCCCTGCGCGATATGAAGGGCGTCCGCGTACTTTCCGCGCAGAACCGGAAAGACGCGCTGAAGATCCTTGAAACCAACGATATCTCCCTTGCCATTTTGGACCTTTACATGCCGGATACGGACGGATTCAGTTTGCTGGAAGAGATCCGTGAGAAAAAGAATATTCCGGCGATCCTTTTGACAGGAGACAAGACCATGGAAGTGATCAAAAAGATCCGTGAGCACGGCGTCGACGACTATATTACGAAGCCCTTGAGCGGCGCCATCACAAGGGAAACGGTTTACAGTATTCTTAGAAGGAAGCGGTATCAGACGGTAGAGGAATAAGCATATGCAGGCGGGCGCAATGGACACAGTAAAGAAAAAAGGGCTTTTTTTCATCGTTTCATTAAGGCTTCACCTTCCCGATCAGCGCATCGATCGAGTCTTCGCCTTGATACTTTGCCATTCTCGCGCTCAGCGGCGTGTCTTTATTCTGTTCTTCGAGATTGCTTGCTTCGAGTTTTTCCATGAGCGCATCGATCTGCTCGTAGTCGTCGCCGCGGGAGATAACCGCGAATTCTGTTTCACCAAGGCGGTAG
>JAEESA010000337.1 GCA_016286115.1 Lachnospiraceae bacterium | reverse complement strand
ATGCAATAAAAAATTTGACAAAAAAACACAGGCCAGAAGAGGCCTGTAGCGATTTTTTGCTTATTTAACTGTCAAACTCCCGGGCATCTGTAGTTTATATTTTAGACAATCAGGGGATCTTCCCGGTTCAAAGGCTGGAAAAATAAATGTGCGGAGTTGGTGACTGAACACGCATCGATTTGATATAATAAAAAATGAGATTATATACCTCGCAAAAATAGGAGAAGTCATATGCCCGATGCAAATATCGAACTGCGAAAATACCGTCAGCTGGTCTCAACAGATATGAGGATGGCTCTTGATGAGCAGAAGGAAGAAGATCAAAAGCTCATTCAGAATAACCCGCTGTATGATAAACAGAACATCACGGAGGAAAACTACACTCTGGAACGGGTGCTGAAGATCCGTTCCACGGCGGACCTTACCCTTCCGCCTCTTTCGAAGCAGAAGATCCGGGAGCGGTTGTTCTTTAACAAGAGCTATCTCCTCTTAAATGAGAATTCCAAGAATGACTCCGGCTATATGGAGACGGTGAAGACTGCCATGCGCACTCTTCACGAAGCTCTGCAGAATCCACTTCCCGAAGACCTTACGGAAATGAAAAAAGATCTTGGAGCGATTAGCGGACTCTACGAGTCTGCTATTACTGCATGCACGAAATATCTGGAGCGGGACACAGGACAGAAAAGGGAGCCCTTCTGGCCATGGCATAAAAACAGGTTTAACGCCGTGGATGATATGCAGCAGCGGCTCATTCAGGAAAAGCAGGCTTTTGAAGAGAAGCTTCAACAGCTGGAAACGAAGGACTTAAGCGGCGTTCAGATCAAAAATGCGATGGATGTGATTTTGCTTGATCAGTTTGACCAGGAAGAAAAGGATAAGGAAGCGGCATTCCTGAAAAAGATCGGCCAGACTGCAGGAGAAACAGTAAATGCCCATGAAATGCCGCTGTTCATTGGATTTGACGAGATCCATTCCGTCATTGAGGACCGGGACAGCTCCCGCATGCGGCTGATCAAGGGACATTTAGCCGCCTATTTTGAAAAGAAGGCAAAACTTGATTCGAAAGAGGGAGATGAGCTGAGGCTTTTGGACGGGATGCTGGAGGATCTGAAAAACCTGAAGGAAAGCTGCGAAAGCTACCGCTTTTTCCGGCATACCATATTTCCCATCGGTTCCAAACGAAGAGCTGAGGTGATCGCGCTGGAGAAGAAGGCAACGCAGGCCATGGAGGAGCTGCAGGGTCAGTATGTGGACGCCGCGGAACAGCGCTATCAACTGCTGGGCTCTGACCGGAAGATCAAAAAGCGTCATACATCAGGCAAGATAGAAGAGGTAAAGCTGGGGGAAAAGAAAGAGGGCCTTCGGAAGCTGGAATTCAGGGCCGATGCCACCATGACCGATTCGGAATACGAAACCCATTCGGACAAAACCTATCTGGCCAACAGGGTAAAGGTGAACTTGCGGCGGAGGGCCATCGATTTTACCGAGGAAGAAAAAAAGCTCTTGGATGAAATAAAGGACTACAGCAGCGTTGACCACATCGGGGTCAAGATAGGCGGAAACTGGTACGCGACCAACCGTGAATTTGAGGTTGGCATGGGCTGGAAGAAATGGTGGTTACTCAGCGTGGTCGTGGGTGCCGTGTATAAACTGCCGGGACATATCGGACGCGGCACGAAGATCCTTTATTATAATTACGTAAAAAATAAAGAGGGCCGGGCAGTGAAAAAGATCGTGCCCAAGCTGCAGGCGCTCGTTGATAACACTGCACTTTCGGAAGAAAAACGGCAGATCTTTGAAAAATATCTGAACCGGTTTAAGGCATTTGACGGAGGAAAACTGGATACAACCGTGATCCCCGAGGAAGAGATCAAGGATTATACGAATGTAGAAGAATACACCAATACAACACAGGACAATAAAATGAAAAAAGCCCAGGAAGACTGGTTTCTCCTTCGGGGAAACCATAGTGATGAAGCGTTGTTTCCTCATGCACCGTGTATGTCTGATGTGGTGCAGTGCCTGCATGGAGACTGTTTCCTTCTGGCGTCCATTGCCAAGCTGGTGGCGAATGATCCGAATGCGATCTTAAATATGTTCAAAGACGAGGGTGACAGGGGTGTGGTTGTCAGACTGTGGCATAACGAACCGGACTCTACCGCCCCGCAGTCGAAAGATAAGCCGAAGAAGAAAATGAAACCGGTTTATTTCCGTGTTGACAAAAAGGTGAGCACGCTGGCCAATATAGGTGCGCTGTGGGTAAATGTACTTGTCAATGCTTTCGTGGCCTATCGGCAGGAGTATCCGGAAACCTGGGGAGCCAGTGGCGGCTTCAACCTGGTAAAAAAACATATTAAGGAGAAAAAGAAAAGCGGAGCCCGTTTCCTTGATTTCGGTTCGATATCAGAGGGTGGAGCAGCAGGCGAAGTATTTCCTGTACTGACGGGAAAGAAGGATATGGTCACATTAGAACAGAACGGTGCTTATGAGAATACAGAAAACACCTATAATCAGGCGATAAAAGTGTTCAAAATGAAGCGCGACCTTGCCAAAAATAAGAATCTCGATAAGAATAACGAGATGTTTACCGGCGAGTACGCAGTTTACGCAAAGGACGAAATCGCCATTCATCATAAGGCAGTTCTTGATAAGCTGATCTCTCCGGATTGGCTTTCGAAGCACGATGCGGTACTCCGGGATATGGAGAATAATAAAGACCCCATAGGCGAGCAGGTTAAAATTCAGGAGGAGATAGCAGATGATTTTGCTTCCTATTATTTGGAACTGTGCAAGGGAAAGCCGGAGTATGAAAAACATAAGGATCTTGCAAGGGCTTGGTTCCGTAAACCATATCACGGCGCGAATGCAGGTTCTGATAAAGTCAACAACGATGAGCGAAAATTTATAAAGGATGCCATCAAGGCATATCAGAAAGACGTAGAAAAGAAGGCAAATGCTGCGAAGTATAACGACGCCCACACGGCCGAGCTGGACCTTCGGAAAAAGAACTTTAACCGACTGGCGAAGTACTAT
>JAEESA010000050.1 GCA_016286115.1 Lachnospiraceae bacterium | reverse complement strand
CCTCCGCGCGGGCGCCGACAAACGCCCTGCGGATGACATTGATGCAGTCCTGTTCGTCCGGCGTGAGAAGAAGATCATCCCGCCTTGTCCCGGACTTTGCAAGATCGATTGCGGGGAAAATACGTCTTTCCTGAAGCTTTCTGTTGAGGATCAGCTCCATATTGCCTGTACCCTTGAATTCCTCATACACGACGTCGTCCATTTTGGAACCGGTCTCAATCAGCGCCGTAGCGAGGATTGTAAGGGACCCGCCCTCGCGCATATTCCGGGCTGCGCCGAAAAATCTCTTGGGCATATGCAGCGCTGCCGGATCAAGGCCGCCGGACAGCGTCCGCCCGCTGGGCTGCACGGTCAGGTTATATGCCCTGGCCAGCCGCGTGATGGAATCCAAAAGGATCATGACATCCCTGTGATGCTCCACAAGCCGCTTCGCGCGTTCGATCACCATCTCGGACACCCGCTTATGGTGTTCTGCTGTTTCATCAAAGGTGGAATAGATCACCTCCACATTCCTTCCCTCGAGCGCTTCCTTGATATCCGTCACTTCTTCCGGCCGTTCATCGATCAGAAGAATGATCACATGCATATCACGGTTCTGCGTCACGACTGCCTTGGCCACTTCCTTCAAAAGCGTGGTCTTACCGGCTTTCGGCGGGGACACGATCATTCCTCTCTGGCCTTTACCGATCGGGGAGACCATGTCGATGATCCTGGTCGCCACGCTGCTTCCCGGCATTTCCAGCTTCAGCCTCCGGTTCGGGAAGATCGGCGTCAGGTCCTCAAAATTTGTGCGTCTCGACGCCTCGTTCGGCGTCATCCCGTTGATCGTATTGATATAAAGCAGCGCGGAGAATTTCTCCTGCTGGGTTTTGACTCTGGTATTTCCCGAAAGGATATCCCCCGTTTTCAGATTAAACCGTCTGATCTGCGACGGAGACACATACACGTCGTTTTCACTCGGAAGATAATTCGCGCCGCGGATGAAGCCGTAACCGTCCTGCAGCACCTCCAGGATCCCGGACACGCTGATCCCGCTGTCAAGGTTCCCCTGCTGTTCATTTCCTTCCCCGTCCTGTCCTGCTTTTCGTTCTCCCGAGCGCTGCTCACTGCGCTCTTGAGGCGCCTGTTCCGCAGTCTGCTCCGACGTTTTCTCCTCCGTGCGTTCGTTTGAACGCTCCTGGCGGCGATCGGCCGGCCGCTTCTGCTCCACCGCTTTCGCAGGTTCCGAAGCTTTCCCTCTTTCCGCAGCCTTTACGGGTTCTGCAGCCTTCACGGGTTCTGCCGCCTTCGGTTCCGCTGCAGGCTTCGGCTGTGCCGCCTCATCCGACGCAAGGCGCTCATCCTCCGCGATCATGGCGTCCACAAGCTGGCCCTTTCGGAGTGCCGTAATGCTTTTCAGCCCCCTGTTCTTTGCAATATCACGCAGCACCGCCAAAGAAAGGCTTTCATATTGTTCTCTTGTCATCATTCCTCCTGTATCATATTCACAAACTTTTCAGGGAATTATAACCGGACTAGTCATTCAGAATAGCAACGTTATTATAGCCTTTCTTACGCCTTTCGTAAAGAGGGATTTGAAAATCTTTTATCCAGATGGTATGATTTATGCAATTGTTCAAACTTTAATTATGAGAGAGAGGAAATTATGGATCAGAAAGAACTCGCTTTAGCCAAGCACAAAGAATGGGGCGGAAAGATCTCCACAGAGAGCAAATGCCCGTTGAAAACAAGAGAGGATCTCGCGATCGCTTACACGCCCGGCGTTGCGGAGCCCTGCAAGGTGATCGAAAAGGACCCCGATGCTGCTTATATCTACACGCAGAAATCCAATACGATCGCTGTGGTGACGGACGGCAGCGCCGTTCTCGGCCTCGGAAACATCGGCGGCCTCGCCGGCCTTCCCGTCATGGAAGGAAAGTGCGTTTTATTTAAGCAATTCGGCGGCGTCAATGCTGTGCCGATCTGCCTTGACACGCAGGACACGGACGAGATCGTCCGCACCGTCGTCGCGATCGCCCCGGCTTTCGGCGGGATCAACCTCGAAGACATCGCGGCGCCCCGCTGTTTTGAAGTCGAGGAACGCTTAAAAGAGCTGCTGCACATCCCTGTGTTCCATGATGACCAGCACGGCACCGCCATCGTGGTTCTCGCCGGCCTTATCAATGCTTTAAAGGTGACGGGGAAGAAGAAGGAAACCGTGCGTATCGCCGTTAACGGCGCAGGCTCCGCGGGCGTTGCCATCACTAAGCTCCTGCTTCGTTATGGTTTTTCACACATCCTTCTCTGCGACCGGACCGGGATCTTGAGAAACGGCCGTGAAAAGATGAACCCCAGCAAGGAGGAGATCGCCTCCCTCACCAATAAAGAAGGCGTCAGCGGAACCCTCGCCGATGCAGTTCGCAGCGCGGACGTTTTCATCGGCGTTTCCGGCCCCGGGCTTTTAACAAAGGAAATGGTCGCCTCCATGAATACGGATCCGATCCTTTTCACGCTCGCAAACCCCGTTCCCGAGATCATGCCGGACGAGGCAAAGGCCGCCGGCGCGAAAGTCATCGCTACGGGCCGCTCCGACTTCCCGAACCAGGTCAACAACGTCATCGCCTTCCCCGGTATCTTCAAGGGCGCCCTCGAAGGCCGCGCGGAAAAGATCACGGAAGAGATGAAGCTGGCTTCCGCCGAAGCCCTTGCTGCGCTCGTAGAAGACGACCGGCTTTCCGAGGACTTCATCATGCCCGACCCCTTTGATCCGAGAACCGCAGAAGCCGTGGCACAAGCCGTGAAGGAACACATCCATGGCTGAACCCTCCACGATCTATAAACTCGCGATCCTATCCCTCCTCTCGCATTCGAAGGAGCCGCTGAGCAACGCCGTGATCTCCGATTTTTTCCTGGAAAAGGATTACACGGATTTTTTCCACGTCCAGCAGGCTCTTTCCGCGCTCGAGGAGGCTGCTCTTGTACAGCGCCAAAGCGCCCACAACCGCCAGATGTACTCCATCCTTCCTGCCGGCGAGGAAACGCTTCGTTATCTTTCTGGAAAGTTAAACCAGGATGTGATTTCTGATATTCAGGAATTTCTCGATCGCAACCAGGTTTCCATTGACGAAGAAAACGAGATCCGAAGCGACTGGTTTCAGGATCTCGCACAGAATTACTATGTACATCTGGTTTATCGAAAAAAAGGCCAGACCGTGATCGATCTGACCCTTACCGTTCCGGGAAAGGAGGCTGCCGAAGCCGTGTGCCTCAACTGGCATAAATACAAGGAGCCTCTTCAGGAAACGCTGTATGATCTTTTGATAAAATAACTAGAACTTGAATACCCCGAGCGCATAGAGCACATAGGCCACGAGCACCACGAAGTTGATGATCGAGAACCAGGACAGGATTTTAAGATACGACCGCACGGACTTGAATTCCTTCGACATCATCGCCGGTGTCTGGTCATTGGCCGCCTGCTCTTCGATCAGGTTCTTCGTATTCCGGAAGACCTGCACATCCTCCGCATGGATCTTCTCCATGATCTCGGACTTCATCCCGGCCAGATCCGTCTTCATCTCATCGATCGGTGTCTTCACTTCCGCAAAGTCAACCTTCACCTCCGGCGCCGGCGCATTCTTCAGCTCCTCGAGCGTCGCCTTCACCTCAGAGAGGGTATCCTTTACTTCATCCACAGGCGTCGTAAAGGCCGCCATATCGATCTCGACCTGCGGGGCCGGTTCCTTATCACGGATTTCTTCCAGCG
This sequence comes from Lachnospiraceae bacterium, assembly GCA_016286115.1. Classification (GTDB taxonomy): domain Bacteria; phylum Bacillota; class Clostridia; order Lachnospirales; family Lachnospiraceae; genus RUG12461. Next base: position 11,610 of record JAEESA010000050.1, on the reverse strand, counting down.
CCGCCTTCAGTTCCGCAAGCGGCTCCTTATCGCGAAGCTCTTCCAGCGCCGCCTTTAATTCCGCGAGCGGCTCCTTGATCTCCGAAAGGTCCGTTGTCACCTCGGCCTGCTGCGCAGGCATCTCCGTCGGGATCTTTTTGATCTCATCCTTCAGCTGGAGCAGCGCCCGCTCCACCTCGGTATTGTCCACATGAACGATCTCACTCTGTCCGGCCTCATTATAATTTCTCCGGGCAATATTATCATTCACCTCATCAAACCGATCATCCATATGCTCAAGCAGGCGGTCGATCCGGTGCGCGATCCCTGTGGAAAGCCCTTCCGCTTCTCTTCCCTGCTCGTCCAACATATTCTGCAACTGTCTCGCCCTACTCTCCTTGGTCGTGATCAGATCCTGCAGATGCGCGGCCTTCTCGCGGAATTCATCGATCTGCTGCAGAAGATAGTCCTCCTCTGCCTGCTGCGCTGCAGTGGTCCTGCGTTCCGGTTCGCGCTCCCCTCTTCTCGCATCCCGCTGCGAATAGGAGTAGGTGTTCTCATATCTTCGGTTTTTCGGAAAAAAATTGCTCATGTCCTCTCTCCACCCTTATTTGCTCATGCTTTTATTAAACCGAATTTTAATACAAGTGATATTATAAACGATTCAATTTCGCTTGTAAAGAGAAAAAACCACAATATTAGGTAATTTTTAAAACTATACAAACAAGATATAAGAAAATAAAATGCAAAGGGTAAAAAAGGTAGAAAAAGTACTTCAGCTTCCACCCGCGTTGCCCGTTATACAGCGCCACGAGCGGAACCGCGAGCATTGCCGCGCACTCCATCGGGTTCATCACCGTCAGCAGCAAACACCCTGCCGCGAACCCCGCGACACGCATCCTGATCTGAAACACATACATGACCGCGATCACAAGCACGCCGAAACCGCCGTAGTCCACGGCGAACCACGTTGCCGCCACGCAGGCAATGAGAACCGCCAGCGCCGCGTACGCGACCGAGATCCTCCGGTTCACATCCGCATTCTTCCCGAGAATGAGCGCAAGGATCACGCCTCCCACACCCGCAAGGACCGCCATCATTATAAACCGGAACGTGTATCTCGTTAACGAAAGCACCGGAGCAAGCGCAGAAGCCGACAGCATATAAATCGCTGCCGCGCCCATAAGGAACGCGATCGGCAGCACCAGAAAGCGGTTCCCGGGCCGCCACTCCTCCTTCTCCAGCGCCAGCTTCATGCCCGCCATCATCACGAGCCCGATCAAAAGCGTAAAGAACACGTTCTGATGCGTTCCCTTCAGCGAGCCGTGAAGGAAATAGCGGATGTCAAGCTGGATCCACTTCCCATATAAAGCCAGATTGAACGGGATCTCGGAGATCAGTCCGAAGATGAGGAGGTTTCTTGCGTACTTCGCCACACTCCTCGTATGCAAAAACCCCTCCACCAATAAGAAGCAAAAGATCGGAAACGCGAGCCGTCCGATATAGCGCGAAATAAGATACGGCGTGTGATAGGCCGCAGACCTGTCCTCCAACCGGCTCAAAACCACTGCGCCGACGTGATCGATGAACATCGTGATCAGCGCCGCCATCTTTAATGTACTTCCGGAAATTCCAAATCGTCTTTCGTTCATAATAATGTATTATAACACATTTAGGTGTTCTGTTCGGCAGATCCTGCCTGTCCGCAAAAAAAGGGCGCCGCACTTTCGCGCGGCACCCTCAGGCTTACAATTCTTATTTGTAGAGCTCCACAAGCTTCTGCAGATGTTCGAAGCGGGCCTTCGCGGCTTCCTCGGACTCCTTGAAGAGGCGTTCCGCTCTTTCCGGGAAGGGCTTCACGAGACGTGTGTAACGGGCTTCGTTGTTCAGGAAGTCCTGATACGTGCCGTCGCCTGCCTTGCTGGTCAGAGTGAACGGGTTCTTTCCTTCTGCTTTCAGCGCGGGGTTGAAGCTGAAGAGGTTCCAGTAGCCGGCGGCCACAGCCTTCTTCATCTCATCCTGGCAATGATTCATGCCGCCCTTGGCGATACCGTGGAGTTCGCAGGGAGCGTAGCCGATGATGAGTGACGGTCCCGGATAAGCTTCCGCCTCTGTCAGAACCTTCACTGCCTGCGGCATATTCGCGCCGAGCGCGATCTGTGCCACATAGACATAACCATAGCTCATGGCGATCTCTGCAAGGGACTTCTTGCCGATCTCCTTGCCGGCTGCCGCGAACTGGCAAACCTCGCCGATATTGGAGGCCTTGCTGGCCTGTCCGCCTGTGTTGGAGTACATCTCGGTATCGAAGACCATGACGTTGACGTCTTCGCCGGCTGCGAGCACATGGTCGAGGCCGCCAAAGCCGATGTCATATGCCCAGCCGTCACCACCGAAGATCCAGACAGACTTCTTGGAGAGGTAATCCTTCTTGGCAAGAACCGCTTTCGCGCGGTCATCATTCAGTTTCTCAAGCTCCTTGACCAGAGCGTCAACAGCTGCGGCATTCTCCTTGGTGTTGTCCTTGGTCTCCATGAACTTGTCAAAGGCCGCCTTGAAGTCTGCGCCGGCGGATCCCGCAAGCTCTTTCAGGATCTCGATCTGCTGCTCGCGGATGGTCTTCTGGCCGAGGTACATACCAAAGCCGTGTTCCGCGTTGTCTTCGAACAGGGAGTTCGCCCATGCCGGTCCCTTCTGGCTGTCTTTGTTGACAGTGAACGGAGACGTTGCTGCCGGGCCGCCCCAGATGGAGGAGCATCCTGTTGCGTTGCTGATGTACATATGCTCACCAAAGAGCTGGGTGATCAGTCTTGCATAAGAGGTCTCGGCGCAGCCTGCGCAGGAGCCGGAGAACTCAAGCAGCGGCTGGTTGAACTGCGAACCCTTCGGGGTCGTATCCGCAAAGCCGGAGTCTTCCTTCTTGCCCACGTTTGCTACCAGATAATCGAAGACCGGCTGCTGTCCGAGCTGGCTCTCCTGCGGCTTCATTTCGATCGCGCCCACCGGGCAGACCGTGATACATTCGCCGCAGCCCATGCAGTCCAGAGGAGTGACGGACATCGTGAATTTGTACTTGCCGCCCTTCGGCTTCATATCCGCAAGCTTGATGCCTTCCGGCGCTGCGTTCTGCTCGTCCTCGGAAAGAAGGAACGGACGGATCGTCGCATGTGAGCAGACAAATGCGCAGGAGTTACACTGGATACATTTCTCGGGATTCCACTCCGGAACCGTAACAGCCGTACCTCTCTTCTCGTATGCGGATGCACCGGTCTCGAACTGGCCGTCTGCGTTGTCCTTGAATGCGGAAACCGGAAGAGAATCGCCGTCCATCAGGCCGACCGGATCCAGAATATCGTTGACCATCTTGACTGTCGCCGCACGTCCGGTTCTTTCCGGCTTCGGCGCGTCGGGAGCCGGGTTCTTCCAGCTGTCCGGAACGGTTACTTCATGAACCGCGTCCACACCGGCATCGATGGCTTTGTAGTTCATTTCCACAACAGCGTCGCCCTTCTTGCTGTAGGACTTCTTCGCTGCCTGTTTCATAAAGTCAACAGCTTCGTCGATCGGCATGACGTTGGCCAGCTTGAAGAACGCGGACTGGAGAATGGTGTTCGTTCTCTTGCCCATACCGATCTCGATGGCCTTGTCAATAGCGTTGATCGTGTAAAGCTTGATGTTGTTGTCGGCGATGTACTTCTTGGAAGCAGCCGGCATATGACGATCCAGTTCCTCGTCGCTCCACTGGCAGTTGATCATGAAGATACCGCCGGGCTTGACATCCTGGACCATCTTGTAGCCCTTGACAACGTAGGAAGGATTGTGGCAGGCCACGAAATCCGCCTGGTTGATGTAATAGGGGCTGCGGATCGGCTTGTCGCCGAAACGAAGGTGGCTGATCGTGATACCGCCGGTCTTCTTCGAGTCATACTGGAAGTAGGCCTGGATGTATTTATCGGTATGATCGCCGATGATCTTTGTGGAGTTCTTGTTGGCACCAACGGTACCGTCTCCGCCCAGACCCCAGAACTTGCATTCCACGGTACCCGGAGTGGAGGTGATCGGCGCGGGCTTTACTTCCGGCAGGGACAGGTTGGTCACGTCGTCCACGATACCCAGTGTAAAGCGCGGCTTCGGGTCGTCCTTCGCCAGCTCTGTAAACACTGCGAATACGGATGACGGCGGCGTATCCTTGCTGCCGAGACCATAACGGCCGCCGACCAGCGTCACATCGTTCATGCCGGCTTCGCGAAGCGTGGTCGCCACATCGAGATACAGCGGCTCGCCGAGAGAACCGGGCTCTTTGGTACGATCCAGAACAGCGATCTTCTTTGCTGTCTTCGGAAGGACCTTGAGAAGAGCGTCGCTCTTCCAGGGACGATACAGACGGACCTTGACAAGGCCGACCTTTTCTCCCTTTGCGGTCAGATAATCGATCACTTCTTCCGCCACGTCGCAGAGGGAACCCATCGCGATCATCACGCGGTCCGCATCCGGAGCGCCGTAGTAATTGAAGAGGTCATAATCCGTACCGATCTTCTCGTTGATCTTCTTCATGTATTTCTCAACGACATCCGGCAGCGCGTCATAAACCGGGTTGCAGGCTTCACGATGCTGGAAGAAGATATCGCCGTTCTCATGAGATCCGCGCATGGCCGGATGTTCCGGATTCAGAGCATGCTTACGGAATTCCTCAACAGCGTCCATATTTGTCATTTCTTTCAGATCTTCAAAATCCCAGGTTTCGATCTTCTGGATCTCGTGGGAAGTACGGAAACCGTCAAAGAAATTGATGAAGGGAACCTTCCCCTCGATAGCAGCCAGATGGGCTACCGGGCTTAAGTCCATAACTTCCTGCGGGCTGGATTCGCAGAGCATCGCAAATCCGGTCTGGCGGCAGGCATAGACATCAGAATGGTCACCAAAGATGTTCAGCGACTGGGTTGCAACTGTACGAGCCGATACATGGAAGACGCAGGGAAGCTGTTCTCCGGCGATCTTATACATGTTCGGGATCATCAGAAGAAGACCCTGGCTGGCGGTAAATGTGGTCGTCAGCGCACCAATGGCAAGAGAGCCGTGTACTGTACCGGCCGCGCCGGCTTCTGACTGCATCTCCACCACTTTCACCGTGTTCCCGAAGATGTTCTTAAGACCGGATGCAGACCACTGGTCTACGGAGTCAGCCATCGGGCTGGACGGTGTGATCGGGTAAATACCGGCAACCTCGGTATAAGCATAGGCTACATGGGCCGCAGCGGTATTACCATCCATCGATTGTTTTTTTCTAGGCATTTGTTTTCCCCTCCTTCATTTTTGCCATAGCATTGCCTTATTTTATCATCTTTTTGAGGTTGTGTAAATGGTGGATTTAATGAATAAAGCGGACGTTAGTCGTCCGCTTCTTCATCCTCCGTGGTGGAGTACACTGTACGTTTTCTCGCCATCTCGTCGCTTTCGAGATATTCGTCGTAGGTTGTGATCTTGTCGATCAGCGTCCCGCCGGGAAGGATCTCCATGATGCGGTTCGCCGTGGTCTGCACGACCTGGTGGTCGCGGCAGGAGAATAAAAGCACACCCGGGAACTTAATAAGGCCGTTATTAAGCGCCGTGATCGCTTCCATGTCCAGGTGGTCCGTCGGCTCGTCAAGGAGCAGGACATTGCTGTTCTCGATCATCATGCGGGACAAAAGCACCCGCACTCTCTCCCCTCCGGACAGGACCTTCATCTTCTTCACACCGTCCTCGCCGGCAAAGAGCATCCGCCCGAGGAACCCGCGGACGTAGGTCGCGTCTTTGATCTCGGAATACTGGGTCAGCCAGTCCACGATCGTAAGGTCGGTATCAAAAATCTTCGAATTGTCTTTCGGGAAATAGGACTGGCTCGTGGTCACGCCCCATTTATAAGTCCCCTCATCCGGCTCGCGTTCGCCCATCAGGATCTGGAACAACACGCTCTTGGCGCGTTCATTCCCGCCGACAAAGGCGACCTTGTCGTCATGGCCCAGAATGAACGAGACATGGTCGAGGATCTTTTCGCCTTCTTCGGTAACGGTCAGGTCCGTGACCTGCAGAACCTCGTTTCCGATCTCCCGCCCGGGGCGGAAATCGATATAAGGATATTTACGGCTGGACGGCTTGATCTCCTCCAGCTCGATCTTTTCCAATGCCCTCTTACGGCTCGTGGCCTGCTTCGACTTGGAAGCGTTGGCGGAGAACCGGGAGATGAATTCCTGCAGTTCCTTGATCTTCTCTTCCTTTTTCCGGTTGGCTTCCTTCATCTGGCGGATCAAAAGCTGACTGGATTCGTACCAGAAGTCATAGTTACCGGCGTACATCTGGATCTTTCCGTAATCGATGTCCGCGATGTTCGTGCACACTTTATTCAGGAAATAGCGGTCGTGGGAAACCACGATGACCGTGTTCTCAAAATTGATAAGGAACTCTTCGAGCCAGCCGATCGCGTCCAGATCGAGGTGGTTCGTCGGCTCGTCGAGAAGGAGGATGTCCGGATTTCCGAATAGTGCCTGTGCAAGAAGGATCTTCACCTTCAGGGCGCTGTTCACATCCTTCATGATCTCGGTATGAAGCTCCGTGTCCACGCCAAGGCCGTTTAGAAGCGTTGCCGCATCGCTCTCCGCGTTCCAGCCGTCCATTTCCGCGAACTCGGTTTCCAGCTCCGACGCCCTGATCCCGTCTTCGTCCGAAAAATCCTCTTTCGCATAGATGGCCTCTTTTTCCTTCATGATGTCATAGAGACGCTGGTTTCCCATGATGACCGTATCCATGACCGAAAACTCATCATATTTGAAATGGTCCTGCTGCAGGAAAGAAAGGCGTTCTCCGGGAGTGATCGAAACATCCCCGTTCGTGGGCTCCAGCTGTCCGGAAAGGATCTTGAGAAACGTGGACTTTCCGGCGCCGTTCGCGCCAATCAGGCCGGTGCAGGTGCCTTCCGAGAACTTGATATTTACATCTTCAAACAGAGCCTTCTTTCCGACTCTCAGCGTTACATTGTTTGCCTGGATCATAACGATTCCTTTCTTAGATCTGTCCCGCCGCCTGCGCTGCCGCAGCCGCTGCTGCTGCTTCTGCCGCAGCCTGCGCCGCTGCCGCTTCTGCTGCTGCCTGCGCCGCTGCTGCCTCCTGCGCAGCCTGTGCCGCCGCATTCTGGGCTGCCTGCGCCTGTGCCTTCTGGTTTGCAAGTTCGGCTTCTTCCGCCGCCAGAAGGTCGATATTGGTTACCTGCGCCCTTGCTTCCGCGGACAGGTAGTTGTAGATATCCCTTGCCTGCACGATCGCGCTTTCCGAAGCCAGCGTCACCGGGTTTGCGGAATTGATGAGGCCCACGCAGGTGGCTGCGAGCGAGCTCTCCGAAACCGTCGCCGTGCTGTCCAGGCGGTACACCATGACCGGCATGCCGATCTCCATATGCGAATACAGCTCCTTCGCTGTGGAAAGAGGCAGGTTCACGCAGCCGTGCGAACCGCTCGACACATAGATCCCGCCGCCGAAGCTTCCGCGCCAGGTGGCGTCGTGGAACCCGATCCCTCCGTTGAAGGGCATCCAGTAATTGACAAAGGAACGATAGTTCTCACCGACAAGGTAACGCGTGGTTTCCATCGCATAGACCGTATACACGCCGGCCGGTGTTGTGGTCCCTTTCCGTACACAGCCCGTCACCACCGGCGAATCCAGAATCATTTCCCCGTTCTTGAAGAAGTACATATGCTGGGCGGAAAGGTTCACTTCCACATAGGTATCGCCGATATCCGTCGTGCCGAAGCTCTTTGCTTCATGGCTCCAGACAGGCTGCCGCCTCACGTCGGTCCCGCTGGTAAGATCTTCCATGAGCTGCGTAAATTCCGCCTCCTGATCCAGTTCCCAGCCAAAATAGGCGGGCTCGATCGTCACCTTGGCTCCGCTCGCCGTCTTGAACTCATGGGGCAGGCCATACGTATTGTATTTTTCCGCCGCGTCCGCAACGAACTGCCGCACGGCCGACTCGTTCACCTTTACGGTATCGATCCCCACCACCGACAGCCATTCATTGATCGTGCTTCCGTCAAGCGTCATGGAGTCCTCGCCGCAGTCATAGGTGATGCTGTGATTTACAAAACTATTCAGCGCTGCCGCCCTGCGGTTTAAGGTTTCATCCTCTTTGGTGACCGCCGGTTTCAGATATACGTCCTCATCGCGAAGATCCAGCGTGCTTTCCAGCACAGGAACCTTCAGCTCGGCAAGATACGCCAGTTCCTCAAAATTGATCGTATTTCCTTCCACTTCGGGGACAACGGTATACCCTGTCCCTTCCGTATAATCCGAAAGATGCGCGTCCTCAGGCGCTACCATATCCTGCATGCAGGGAAGCTCTTTAATTGCTTCCTTCAGCTGGCTGGAACTGTAGTCCACCATGGTGCCGATCGTCTTTTCTTCCTTCGCGCCGATATGCGCCGGCCAGGTCATGACCTTTTGCTCCGAGAGCATGTTGATCAGCTCGTTTCCGAACACGGCTTTAAGACCGATGTCTTTTCCATCGATCGTTTCCTGCGTTCCCTCTTTTGTGATGATCGTGAGCTGATATTGCTCGATATCCGAGGCGATCTGCTCCCTGACCTCGAACACCTCCTTGTTTCCGGCGTCAACGCCGTTGATCACGGTGTTCGGGAAAAAGTGCGTCGTATAATAATAGGAAAAAGCGCAATACGCCGTCAGTCCGGCCAGCGCTGCCATGATAATCCCGACGATCACGCTTCTTTTCAACGCGCGATGCGAGGCTTTTCTGTTTCTCTCTGCTATCGATGCCTGCGAAGGCATCTCCTTCACCTTCGCCTTTGGCTTTGCCACAATTGAACTCATATTTCTCCCCTTCCATGCAACTGTCACTTATCATAGGGGCGGATTTTTCATTTGTCAATAGGACAAAGCGTCCAATTCGGTTCGCCTTTTCGCCGTTTCTTTCGGTAAATCGTCGGGTTTTTATCCCAATTCCTTCAAAAACTCCGTAACTGCCGCATCCGAGGGCATCCGAAGGTCCCCGCGCGGAGACAGGGCGATCGACCCCACCTTCGGGCCGTCCGGCAGGCAGCTCCTCTTGAACTGCTGCGAAAAGAACCTTCTGATAAAGGTTTTCAGCCATTTTAAGATCACTTCCGGTTCATACGCGCCCGCAAAGGCCGCCAGCGCAAGCCGGTAAAGTTTCTTAGGCGCGCAGCCGTAGCGCAGGAAATGATATAAGAAGAAGTCATGAAGCTCATACGGCCCCACCAGTTCCTCTGTCTTCTGCGCGATCTTCCCGTTTTCAGGCGGAAGGAGCTCCGGGCTCACCGGCGTATCACAGATATCGCGGATCAGCGCCGCCAGTTCCTCTTCCTCACAGGTCTCCCCGAAATGGGAAACAAGGTAACGCACCAGCGTTTTCGGCACGCCTGCATTCACGCCGTACATGGACATGTGGTCCCCGTTATAGGTCGCCCAGCCAAGCGCGAGCTCCGAAAGATCGCCGGTCCCGACGACAAGCGCGCCTTCCCGGTTCGAAAGGTCCATCAAGATCTGCGTCCGCTCCCTCGCCTGGCTGTTTTCATAGGTCACATCATGATCTTCCTCACTATGCCCGATATCGCTGAAATGCTGGCGGACCGCCGCCGCGATATTCACCTCGCGAAATCTCGCGCCGAGAAGCTCGATCAGTCTTTTTGCGTTGTCATGCGTCCGGCCCGTGGTTCCGAAGCCCGGCATAGTCACGCCGAGGATCCCTTCCCGCGGAAGCCCCGCCAGGTCAAAGGCGCGCGCGGTCACAAGAAGAGCCAGTGTGGAATCCAACCCGCCCGACACGCCGACGACCGCATGCTTCATCCCCGTATGCAAAAGCCGTTTTTTGAGGCCGTTCGCCTGGATCGAGAGGATCTCCTCCCACCGGTTCTTCTGCTCCGATTCCGCCGGCACAAAGGGCGCCGGATCCACGCGCCGTGTCAGCTTCGTCTCCTCCATCTCCACCGCAAACGGAACCTGCACGATCTCCCCGACCGCCTTCGGCCAGGTGTTCATCTTCCGCCGTTCCGCGATCAGCCGTCTGACATCGATTTCCGAAACAATGGTATCGTTCCTAAAAAGCCTGCCCTCCGCCAGCACCTTCCCGTTTTCCGCGATCAGGTTATGGGAACCGAAGACCAGGTCCTGCGTGGATTCCCCTTCTCCTGCCGAAGCGTAAACATAGCCGCAGAGAAGCCTTGCCGACTGCGAAGAGACGAGGTTTCTCCGGTAAACGTCCTTCCCTGTCAGTTCGTTGCTTGCCGAAAGATTGACCAGGATCGTTGCTCCGGCAAGCGCAAGTGCGGTTCCCGGAGGCACGGGCGCCCACAGATCCTCGCAGATCTCCGCCCCCACGACAAGCTCCGGAAGCTCGGGACTGAAAAAGAGAACTCCCTCGCCAAAGGGGATCTGCATTCCCGCAAACGACACGATATCCGTCTGTTCCGGCGCCGGTGAAAAATGACGGAGTTCATAAAACTCTCCGTAATTCGGGATGCAGGTCTTCGGTACAAAGCCAAGGATCGCCCCACGGTTTATGGCCGCGGCCACATTATAGAGCTTTCCATCCTTTGCCAGAGGCAGCCCCACAAAAATGAGCGCATCCACCTCCGCAAGGTCCTTCGCCACTTTTTCCAGGCCTTCTTCCGCCGCCGCAAGCAAGGTATCCTGCAAAAACAAGTCTCCGCAGGTATACCCCGTGAGGCAGAGCTCCGGGCAGACAATGATCTTTGCTCCCCTTTTTTCCGCTTCCTTCACCGCCTCTGCGATCGCTTTTTCATTGGCAGCAACATCCGCCACCGTGACCACGGGGCTGACCGCCGCCACCTTAACAAACCCGTCCTTCAACTGTCCTTCTCCTTGTTCTAAAATCTGTTTGCATGTTCACATCTTTTTCAGCTCTTCCGGCGTGAACTCATAATCCGTATTGCAGAAATGGCAGTGTACCTTTGTCGGCTCATCTCCCGAAAGGAGCTCCTCCATATCCTCTTTCCGCAGCGTATAAAGCGCCTTTTTCACGCGTTCCCGGCTGCAGTCGCAAAGGAACCTTACCGGTGCTTTCTCCGTAACGGACCAGGAAAATTCCCCGAGCAGACGCTCCAAGATCCCCTCCGGCGGCACCTCCTCCTGCAGAAGCTCCGTCACGGACGGCAGGCCTTTTAACGCCTTTTCGAGCGCCGCGATCGTTTCATCCGGCGCGTCGGGCAGGAGCTGTAAAATGAACCCGCCGGCACACAATATACTTTCATCCCTGTCCACCAGCACGCCCAGCCCGACCGACGACGGGATCTGCTCGGACGCCGCAAAATAATAGGTCAGGTCTTCCGCGATCTCGCCGGTCTGCAGCGGCACTTCCCCGCTATACGGTTCCCCGATCCCGGAATCCCTTGTGACGCGGAGGAACCCGTTTCCGACCGCCCCGCCGACATCCAGCTTATGCTGCGCGTTCGGCGGCAGCACCACCTCCGGATTCCCGACATAGCCCTTGACCGTGCCCTTCGAAGTCGCTGTCACGGTAAGGCTTTTGAGCGGTCCGTCCCCGTCAATGCGGATCGTAAGAAGGCCGTTTTCTTCTTTTCCCATCGCTCCCATCATAAGCGCCCC
>JAEESA010000336.1 GCA_016286115.1 Lachnospiraceae bacterium | reverse complement strand
CGGGACTTATTGTCTTTATATACTACTGGTTCCGGTACTTTAACAACCGCCTCGACGAGCCGTTTCAGAACAAGGGTAATATCCTGATCATAGGGCTCTATTTTGTGCTGCAGTTCACCTTCCTTTTCGTAGTCGGCGGACTGAAGATGGGAACCTATAGGAAGCCGAGCGTGATCCTGTCGCAGTTCATCGGTTACTTTTTCGTGGACGTGGTCATGCTCATGATCATGGTCCTCATGGTGGGGCAGTTATCCCGCGTCAAAGGCCTGGTACGCAGATCCTTTTTCATGTATCTCATACAGGTGGCGCTTGCGGTCGGATTGACGTTGCTATTGGAATTTTTGTTCCGAAACCTCTATCGGCCCGTGAAAATGATGATCCTTTATGAGGATAAGCTTCCCGTGCTTTTGCAGGGCAAGATCCAGACCCGTCTGGACCGGTTTGAGATCGTGGGCTCGATGAAGGTGGAAGACAACTGGAAAGAGGAGATCGGACGCCGGAGGCAGGAAAACTGGTTCACAGCCGTGCTTTTGCAGGAGATCAGTTCTCCGCGGCGCAATGACATTCTGAAATTCTGTTATCAGTATAATCTGCAGTGCTACCTTGTGCCGAAGATCTCGGATGTTCTGATCCGAAGCGCCGATGATGTGGAGATCTTTGATACACCGATCCTTTATGTCAGTGAATACGGAATGACCTATGGACAGGGCGTGATCAAACGCTTTTTTGACATCCTGTTTTCTCTGCTCGGGATTATTCTGACTTCTCCGATCATGCTGGTCACGGCGATCGCGATCAAGGTGCATGATAAGGGCCCGGTTTTATTCACACAGCAAAGGTGTACGAGAAACCGGCGTGTATTCAAGATCTACAAATTCCGAAGCATGGTTGTGGATGCCGAAAAGGACGGTGTCGCGCGGCTGGCCACCGAGAAGGACGATCGGATCACACCCGTCGGGCGTTTTATCCGCAAGACCAGGATCGATGAACTGCCGCAGTTTTTTAATATTCTGAAGGGGGATATGAGTATCGTCGGTCCGCGTCCGGAGCGGCCTGAGATCATCGAAGAGTATTGTAAGGACTTCCCGGAATTCGCGTTCCGGCTGAAGGTCAAGGCCGGACTGACGGGCTATGCCCAGGTCTATGGGAAATACAATACAACGGCTTATGATAAATTAAAGCTCGACCTTTTCTATGTCCAGCGTTATTCCCTGTGGCTGGATGTCCGGCTCGTTTTGATGACGATCAAGGTCCTGTTCTTGAAAGAAAGTACGGAAGGCCTGGAGGAGGGCGAACGGATCGCCTCCTCGGATAAGGACAGGAAATGAAGATGGCACTTTGTACAAAACACTGCCGCTCTCTGGGAACGTTCGCTTGCAGTATTTTGTGCAAAGTGCCATCCGCCATGGATAATGGAGAGCCGTTTATAGTTGCCCGGGTCAAAGACCGGCACAATCGGAATAGACCCTGCGCATAATTGCTTCCACGGCGGACTGATCATATTCTTTCATTTTCTCTCGGTTAAAGGCGCCCATGGAAGGCCATTCTTTCCGGCGCGAGAGCATTTTCTTCAAAGCATCTGCCGCGCCGTTTTCCTTACGCAGATCAAAGATTTCCCCGCCTGTAAACTCGCATAATTCGTGATTTCCCCGCACATCGCTGACGAGGATCGGCTTTCCGGCCGCCATGGCTTCCATCAGAGCCACGGGCATGCCTTCTCTTGTGGAAGGCTGGCAGTAAAAGTCCGCCGCATGGAGGAGCTCTTCCACATCCTTCTGCCAGCCCAGGAGATGCACCTGTGCAGACAAACCGCAGTCTGCGATGATCTTTTTCAGCTCTTCTTCATAAGGACCGATCCCGACGATGGCATAATGAAGAGACGGGTCATTGACCGCCTGCATCGCCCGGACGATGGCTTCATGATTTTTCAGCGCCCGGACTTCTCCTACGGAAAGAGCAAGGAGGCTGTCTGCGGGGATGGAAAGGCGGCGGCAGAGCTCTTCTTTGGATAGGGTTCCGTGACCGAACCGCTCCGTGTCCACCCCCACGCCCGGCAGACGAACCACTTTTTTCGCGTGGAAGGAAAGGGCTCTTTGGTAGTCCTCTTCGTTGATCGTGAGCAGAACATCCGTATAGCGGGAAAGCGTCTTTTCGATCGGATAATAGATCCAGTTCTTTTTCGGACCGCCCTTCATAAAGTGAAAACCGTGGGCCGTATAGAGAACCGGCCCGGTTTTTGTCTTATGGGCCGCAAGCCTTCCGAAGGCGCCGCCGACCGGCATGTGGCAGTGCACGAGATCAAAACGCTCCTTTTCCATCAGCGCACAGAGTTTCTTATACACCCGCCGGTTCTCCGGGGCAAAGGGGTTTGTCACGAAGGGGAAGTCTTCTTTGACCACGCCGAGTTCATCGATCCGGTGCGCGTCCCAGAGCTTTGTCCTGACATTTCCTGCGCACCAGACTTCAAAGCCGAGGCTTTGCAGGATTTTGATATTATTGACTTCAAAATCCGAGAAAAATTTCATTTCACGGGCAATCAAAAGGGCTTTTTTCATAAATCTAAGGGTATCGTGTTTCCCGCTTCTCGTCAATAGAATAGTATGTTTGATTGACGGGAAGCAGGAAACTGATAGAATAAATATGTGTGTTACGCACGCGCGTTTCAATCCAAAAGCCGGGGAGGGTAGGTTATTTTATGCTTGAATCATTGAAAAGAAACCGAAAGGGAATACTGATCATGCTGTGTTCCTCTCTGTTTGCCTGTATCGGGCAGCTTCTTTGGAAGCTCGGCGCGGTCTATGGGTTTGGACTGATCATCCTCGGTTTCGGGTTTTACGGTGTGGGGGCGCTTCTGATGCTCTTTGCCTATCGTTTCGGCAGCGTTTCGGTTCTGCAGCCCGTCATGTCCATGAATTATGTGCTCAGCGTGGTTTTGGGTGCGATCGTTCTGAAGGAATCGGTCACGATCCTGAAGGTGATCGGGGTGCTCGTGATCATGATCGGTGTCCATCTGATCGGCGGAGGGGAAGAAAAGAAGGAAGGAGGAGACGCGTCATGAC
>JAEESA010000335.1 GCA_016286115.1 Lachnospiraceae bacterium | reverse complement strand
AAAATGATAGATATTTCATTTTTGGCCATATCATGTCATAATAGGAATCAGGTGAGGAGGAATGGGATATGAGTGAAAAAAGCCCCAATACCTATGGTTATGAAAAGTCGTCCTATGATGACTGCATTGAGCTGATCCTGGCGACAAACCGCCGGCATATGGAAATATTGAATCTGTGGTTTCTGATCATTGCCGCCATCTACCTTTTCTTTTCCTGGCAGAACATGAACGGCCTCAGTGCCGTGAACGCCCCGTTTTTTCTCGGCTTCCTGATCTATGAGATCGTGTTCATGCTTGTGCTGATCCGCTTCCGCCGGCTTTCCCACCGGGTTATGCTTCTGTTTACCTATGTGAATCTGTTCGGGCTTCTTCTTTTCGGCATCGTCTGTTCGGCGGCCCAGCCCTATATGGCGGCCACCATGTATCTTGTGATCCTCGTGATCGTTGCCCTTTCCTATATCGACAAGCTTCTTCGTATGGGTGCGGCTCTGCTGCTCGGCTGCACGGCCTTTTTGATCGTATCCTACCAGACCAAACCCGGCACCATTATGAACCAGGATATCTTCAACGTCATCGTCGTGCTTCTGCTTTCGATGGTCTTTCATTACCTCTTCCAGCGGGCGAGGATGAGAGAGTTCATCACCTTTCAGGAAAGCACCAGAATGCAGCATGAACTGGAGATCAAGTCCTCGTTTGACGCACTTACCTCTCTCCTGAACCGCGGCCGCTTCTTTTCCATGGCCGGCGAGGTGCTTCGTCAGGACCACACGGACACGATCGTGATGGCGCTGATGGATCTGGATAAGTTCAAGGAGGTGAACGATACCCTGGGCCATCAGATGGGCGACAAGGTTATCCAGGAGGCGGGAAGGGCGATCCTGAATAGTCTTTCCATTGACTACGGAGAAAAATGGTCCTTCCCGGCGCGGGCCGTGAAGGAGCAGAAGAATTTTGCGGGACGGCTTGGCGGAGACGAGTTCGTTGTGCTGATCCGGGATCTGGGATCGGAAGAGGAAATAACCAGGTTGTTCGAGGGCGTTTTAAGGCGCCTGAATGAAGCCGAACTGGAAGGGCTGAAGGGAATCCACGCATCCATCGGCGTCACCAGGATTGCGCCTTCGGAACGTGATGTCGATAGCGCCTACACGAGGGCGGATGCCGCGTTGTACCGTTCCAAGGAGGCCGGCAGAAATCAGGTTACGATCAGTGAATAATATTCATACGGATAAAGGAGGAAAATTGGGATGTTTGAACTGCCAATGGTCTGGCTGATCATAGGAATCGTGTGTTTAGCGGTTCTCGCTCTGACCGTTGTTTTCCTGTCATGGAGAATAGGAAAAGAGAGAAGGACGGGAATGAAACTTATGGAGATCGTCATCAGTGTTCTGGAGGCGGGAGACCCGAATCTGGACGGACATTCCCTGCACGTGCACAAGCTGGTGGAGGTGTTCTATGATTTTCTGCCGCTGACCTACCAGCGGAGGATCCCGTTCCGGAGTCTGGAGCAGGCGTCTCTGCTTTTTGACATGGGGAAGCTCAGTGTGCCGCGTGAAATCCTGTCGAAATCCGGAAAGCTGACAAAGGAGGAGGTCGCTTTGATCCGAAGACACCCGGAGAACTGCGTGAAGATCCTTGGCTCGGTGGAAGGGTTTTCCCGGATTTCCGACTGGATCCTCTACCACCATGAACGGGTGGACGGAAGAGGCTACCATGGATTAAAGGAGGAAGAGATCCCGCTTGCGTCCAGGGTCATCGCGGTGGCGGATACCTACTCGGCACTGACCATGGACAGGACCTATAAAGCTACGATGGATCATGACGAGGCGCTGATCGAGCTTCGGCAGACAGCGGGAAGCCAGCTGGATGAGAATTTGGTGGCTTTCTTCTGCGAGATCCCGAAGCATCGGATCGAAGAGTGCAGGGACTATGTGATCGGTATTTTGGAGAGCTATCGGAATGAGTAATTCGGGAAGCAAGAAGTTTTTGAACAGAAAATTCATGGCGCTGTTTCTTTCTGCTGCGCTCGTTCTGCCGACTGCTTCCTGTGGGAAAAGCGAGGAAGGGCACCGTGAGGTGGAGTGGGAACCGGAAGCGACGCTGACCCTTGCGCTTCGTGAGGGAACGTATGCGGATGTGATCGAGGAAAGCCTTATTGATTTTGAGGAGCAGACGCACATCCTGTGCGAGGTGCAAAAGCTCGGCGAAGATGAGCTTCATTCCGGTGTGGCAGAAGACGCGGCAAACGAAACCGGAGCTTATGATCTTTGCATGGTGGACGGCTCCTGGATGGCGGAATATACAGCGAAAGACGTGCTCTTAAACTTAAGTGAGTACGGTTATGCTTTAGACGAGGACATCATCCCGGCCACGACAAAGGTCTGTTATCACAATGGAGACGTGTATCTGGCGCCTTACTACGGAAACGTGACGATCCTTCTGTACAATATCCGTCTGGCGCAGGCGGCGGGGTATGAGAAAGGGGAGATCGGGTCGCTGGATGACATGATGAAGATCTGTGAATATGCCCATCAGCATCGGAACATCGGCTTTATCTATCGCGGCGATACAGAGAACAACATCGTGGTGGATTTTCTGCCCGTGCTGCTGTCCTTCGGCGGCTGGGTGGTGGATGAAAACAACGCGCCTACCGTGGATACGCCGGAGTTTCGCGCTGCCATGGAGTATTATCTGCAGCTCATCGCCACGGGAAAGGCGGAGAGTAAGGATAATCTGATCCTCGCGATCTTAAACCAGGCAGCGGCGATGGGGGTCGGCTGGCCCGGCTGGTACACGCCGGAACGGAACGGCCAGGCGGAATACGCGGCCATTACGGGAAAGGTTCATGCCGACTCTGTGTCCTATAACGCCAATGTATACGGGATCTGGACGATCGGCGTGACCGGAAATTCAAAGAACAAAGAAGCGGCCGTGCAGCTGCTGACGTATCTGATGAATCCGGAGGTACAGAAAAAGACGGTTCCATCGGGCGGCGTGCCCTGCCGGTATTCGAGCCTCCGCGATCCCGGGATCCTGCAGGAATTTCCGCAGTACGAACCGGTCTGCA
>JAEESA010000049.1 GCA_016286115.1 Lachnospiraceae bacterium | reverse complement strand
TGGCCAGGCTGGCGGCTCCGCATTCGAGCGCCTCCATCTGCATGACCACGGGTACCCGCACCACTTTTCCCGATACAGGCTGTTTGATCATCGCGCGCAAAAAAGTCCTCCAAATTAAAACATCAGTTCCAGAATATGGGTGCTGTCATACCCGATCTTCGCGTTATAGATACCGTCCGGCAGATCGCTGTTTGCCACGGCAAAGGTTCTGCCCTCCTCGTCTTCTCCGACAGCGGTGATCTCAGAAGAATGCTCTCCCGATATGATGACCAGGCCTTCCTTCATATAGCTGCTGTAATACTCGTCCTCAGGGATAAAGGTCATGGTGCCGTCTTCAACCGCTGCTTTTCCGTGGACATAGCTCTCCGTGGACGCAAGAAAGCCCCAGACCAGGATCCCTCCCAGGATCAGGACAACAGCGATCAAAACGAGCCACATCCCGGGCCCTTCCGCATGAAGATATTCATCCAGCTGATCCGGAGAACGCAGCTTATCAATGCTTTTCTGTCGAAATATCCTCTTCACCGTTTCCCCCTTTTATTTCAGAAACCCGTTGATGATCTGTTCTTCCGCTTCCTGTTCGGTGAGCCCGAGGGTCATCAGCTTGATGATCTGGTCTCCCGCGATCTTTCCGATGGCCGCCTCATGCACCAGTGCCGCATCCACATTATTTGCTTCAAGCCCCGGCACTGCCAGGATCCTGCCCTTGTCCATGATGATGGAATCGCATTCCGTATGGCCGGAGCAGGCCGCATTTCCGATGAGCTTCGCGTCGAATTTCTGATAGGAATCATCCCGCGCCACCGACCGGGAAACCACATCCGCGCTGCAGCCTTCCCCGTCCAGGTTCACGACATAGGTGCTGATCGCATTCTGGTTCCCGTGCGTCATCAGCCGCTCCCTTACCACAAGGCGCGCGCCCTTCTTAAGCTCCGCCTTTGTGGTGCGGTCCGTGTCATCCACGCCCTTGATCTGCACCATTTCCATTTCCGCGTAGCTGTCCTCTTCCATATAGACTTCCGTTCCCGGATTCAGGATCCTCTTTCCCTTCCCGGTTCCCGAGCCGTAGTGCTTTTCCACATAGCGGATCTTCGCGCCCTTGCCGACATAAAACCGATGGATCCCGTCATGCTCCGAATCCTGCGGCCCGCAGTTATCGATGCCGCAACCCGCAACAATGATGACATCCGCGTCTTCGCCGATATAAAAATCATTGTATACCAGCTCCTTAATGCCGCTCTTCGTCATCACGACTGGAATATGGACGCTCTCGTTTTTCGTTCCCGGTTTGATCCTGATCGT
Organism: Lachnospiraceae bacterium; assembly: GCA_016286115.1. Taxonomy (GTDB): domain Bacteria; phylum Bacillota; class Clostridia; order Lachnospirales; family Lachnospiraceae; genus RUG12461. The sequence goes on along the minus strand of JAEESA010000049.1, from coordinate 14,148 downwards.
CAGCCCCTGCCCGTCTTCCCTGGGCTCGATCTCAATATTTTCGGTGGACGCCCTGCCGACCGACCCGCCGTTGGAGCGGATATTAAACGCTCCCTCCGGAACCTTATGAAGATCCGCAACCTCTCTCAATAACCTTTTCTGTATTTCATCCAATTCAATCATTCCTGATCTTCCTCCCGGCAGTCTTCCTTTTCATCCGATCCCGTATGCGGGATCCCGTTTTTCCTGCATTCCATCGTAGCGTCGGCGGAGCCGATGAGCCCCGGCAGGATCTCATCCTTCGGACCCTGCGTGGATACCTGCCCTTCCCTGATCACAACGATCTCATCCGCGATCCCGAGGATCCGTTCCTGATGCGAGATGATGAGAATGGATCCGCCGGCATTCCGCTTTTTGATGCTCTGGAATACCTGGATCAGGTTCTGGAAGCTCCAGAGATCGATCCCGGCTTCGGGCTCGTCAAAGATCGAAAGCCTGGTCCCCCTTGCCAGAACCGTTGCAATCTCGATCCGTTTCAATTCCCCGCCGGAAAGGGAGTTATTCACTTCCCGGTCGATATAGTCTCTCGCGCACAGCCCCACCGCGGAAAGGAAGTCGCAGGCGTCGCCGACCGAAAGCGTCTTCCCGGCCGCGATCCGCAAAAGATCCAGCACCTGGATCCCCTTAAACCGCACCGGCTGCTGAAAGGCGAAGCCGATCCCCTTTTTCGCGCGGTCAGTCACAGACAGTCCCGTAATATCCTCCCCGTCCAGAAAGATCTGCCCGGACGAAGGCTTTTCGATCCCCATCATGATCCGGGCCAGCGTAGACTTTCCGCCGCCGTTCGGTCCCGTGACCACAATGAGCTTGTCGTCCGGAACCGTAAGGCTTATATCCCGGATGATCTCCTTATCATTTTCCTCCACATTCACATTGAATGAAATATTCCGTAATTCCAGCAAAACAATTCCTCCTGCAGGGCCTTGCCCCTTATTTCATGTTCTTTTCTTTATCTTTGTCATACTCAAAGATCAGTTCTTCCATTGTCTGATACAGATGATCCGGCTCCACCGGCTTCGAGAGATGCGCATTCATCCCGACCTGAAGCGACCTCTGCACATCCTCATCAAACGCGTTGGCCGTCAGCGCGATGATCGGGATCTCTTTCGCGTCCCAGCGATCCATTTCGCGGATCCTGCGGGCCGCTTCCAGCCCGTCCATTTCAGGCATGCGGATGTCCATAAGGATCACATCATAATACCCTTCCGGATGATCCCTAAAGAGATCCACCACCATTTTCCCGTTTTTCGCATGCTCCGCCTCAACCTCTTTCACCTTGAGGATCTGTTTCATGATCTGGGCATTGATATCCATATCCTCCGCCAGAAGAACACGCCTGCCCGTCAGATCCGCTCTCTCCTTCTCGCGGAACACGCTCATATTGTTCTTTCTGGCGATGCGGTCAAATTCATCGATCACATTGGACGCAAAGAGCGGTTTTGCCAGGAAACTGTCCACACCCGCATGAAACGCCTCATCAGCGATCTCGTCCCAGCTAAAGGAGGTGAGGATGATGATCGTCGTCTCATTATCGCAGATCTTGCGGATCCGTCTCGCCGTCTCGATCCCGTCTGTTCCCGGCATCTTCCAGTCCAGAAGGACCAGATTATAACAGTCGTGCTTCGTATGCTGCAGTTCCATCATCTGCAGGGCTGCCTCTCCGCTATAACAGGTGTCCGCGCGGATACCGACCTCATCCAAAACAAGCCTTGCATGTTCCGCCGCGATCTCTTCATCATCCACGACCAGCACATACATATCGTTCAAGTCGATGAAGCTCGTCGCGCCCTGCTGATGCTCGCTGTTCTTCAGAGTGATCGTGACCGTAAACTCGGAGCCCACACCCTTCTCCGACTTGACTTCGATCGTGCCGTTCATGATCTCCACAATGTTTTTCGTGATCGCCATGCCAAGCCCGGTGCTGCCGTACTTCGAGCTCCGCTGGCTGTTTTCCTGCGTAAAGGTATCGAAGATCTTCGGAATAAAGGACGGATCCATGCCAATCCCCGTATCCCGGATCCTGAACCGGATCGTGGACTGGTCATCAAAGGAAGCGATCTTTTCGATCTCAAAGGTCACGCTCCCCGGGGCGTCGGTAAACTTGATCGCATTGCTCAGAATGTTGATCAGAACCTGCTTCAGCTTCATATCGTCGCCGATGTAATAGTCGCTGACGCCGCCGGTCACGCGGCATTCATATTTCAGCCCCTTCTCCGAGCACTGCGACATGACCATCGTGTTGATCTGCTCCATCATTCCGCGGAAGGAGAACTCTTCCCGGGTGATCACAAGCCTTCCGGATTCAATGCGGCTCATATCGAGGATGTCATTGATAAGGCCCAAGAGGTGCTTTGCGCTTCCGTCGATCCGCTCCAGATAATCCCTTGTCTCCTCCGAAAGCGTCTCGTCCCGGAGTGCCAGCGAATCCAAGCCGATGATCGCATTCATCGGTGTGCGGATCTCATGGCTCATATTGGAAAGGAACGCGGTTTTTGCCTTATTGGCTTCTTCTGCGGATTCCAGCGCTTCGCTCAGCATCTGGTTTTTCGCCAGAGCCGCCCTCATCTCTTCATCGATCACGGTAAGCCCGAGGCCGATCTGATGTACGATATGGTCATCCCGTTCCTCCGGAGGCCGCACGCCGGCGATCCGGATCATTTCATAATAGTCCTTCCCCTGCCGGTGCACAAGATAACGATAACTGATCAAAGAGGCCTTTTCGAGCGCCTTTCTGATGTGATCCGGATTGATAAAGCTCAGGAAATCATCCCGGAAATTTTCCTTCACCAAATGCTCGCCATACCAGCGGAAGCGCTCATAATAGGGGAAGCGGATCCCTTCCGCGGTCTGCTCGTCGTCCGTCGGATCGGCGCGGTAACACATTCCGACATTCCGATCCAGATCCACCTGATAAACACTGCGGTAGTCCGAAGCCAGCGCCGTGATCATCCGGTCGAGATCCTCTCTGCGTTTCTGCTGTTCGAGCAGCTGTTCCTGTAACTTTAGCCGCTCCTCCATCTGTTTCCTTTTTCTGCGGATCCCGACGATCAGACACAGCACAATAACTCCTGCAGCGACCAGAATGATCACCACGATCACCGCCATGTTATCCTTCAAAAAATCCTCAGCAGAATAGGAATACAGATTCTCCAGATATTTATAAGGCAGATTTTGAAGATACTCTTCTCCGACAATGGATAAGCCCCTGTTCAGGAGCTTCAGAAGCCCCTCGTTCCCGATCTTCACGCCGAAGCATCTGTCGTCCATGTAATTCAGCTGCCTGAGATGAAGGTCTCTGTACTCAGAGTTCTTGATGATATCGTTGGCGCGGAGCCCGTTCAGCGTTGTGACCGTCACCTCGCCGTTGTTCACTGCCTTAAGGCAGTCCTCGATCGAGGGATAAAAGGTAACCTCGGCATCCGGGAACCAGGTCTGCACATAGTATAACTGCATCCTGTTCTTTTCATTCACCGCAAAATGGTACTCATCCCAATCATGAAGCTCATCACGGAACACCAACTCCGTTGCCGAGGACGCCACCACGCTCGACTGGTAGATCCCGTTCTGCTCGGAGTAATAAAGCCCTCCGCCCACGGGAAAAGCAGCATCAATGACTCCCTCATTCAGCTCACGGATCATGCTGTCATAGTCATCATAACCGGTGTAGGTAACCTCCATGTCCTTGACGCCAAGCTCCTCAAAAAGCCGCGGAACAAGCTCACTGACCATACCGGTCACCTGCCCGTCACTATCCGTATCGCTGTATGGCAGATAGTGGGTTAAATACCCCAGCTCCAAAGAATCGTTTTCCTTCAGCCATTCCTTTTCCGGTTCCGAGAAGCTGTGGTTCGAAATACTGGAGGAATAATACTTGATGCTCAGAGAATTCAGGTAATTCGGCTCTTCGACAAAAAGGCGTTCCTGAGCTCTGTTGAGTTCGTCCAGAATATCCTGCCGCCCCTTCGTGACGCCAAGGAAGTAATCCACCTTTTCGAACGCATACAAAACCTCGGCGTTTTCCCTGCCCGCGGCCCCGGCGCTCTCTGCCACCATGGCATCGACCAGCCTCATGTCAAACGCCCTGAACATATCCTCGGTCGTCGGAAACTTCATGACATCCGCCTCGATCCCATGTCCCTCCAGAAAACTCTCCAGCGCGCCGACCATGGCGCTGTCCAAAACGCCGATCCGCTTCCCCGAAAGAGTATCATAGGAGACGGTGATCTTTCCGTCATCGGCGTGTTTCACCATGTTATATGTTTCACTTCCCATGGCCGATTCGGGATAGCCGATCAGTTGCTCCCTCTCTTCGTTTTTCGCGATACCCGCGAGCAGATCCACTTCCCCGTCAAGGAGCTTCTGATAAACCTCTGTGAACGTGCCGTAGATATACTCATATTCCCAGCCCGTATATTCCGACAGTTTCCGGTAAAACTCATACGCATAGCCGGTCTTAACGGCGTCCTCCGCCGCGCCCTCCTCAAAGAGCTCGTTTTCGTAATACCCGACACGAAGCTTTTCGGCGTTTCGCGTTTCCGCTCTTATCGGCACAGGAACAGCCATGATCAGCAGCATAACTGCCAGTATCACTCCCTTGAACCGTAATCTCATCCAGATACTCCCTTCAACCTAATTCACGCATGTTCCATTATAGCATTGAGCCCCCTTATCTGCAATGTCAGTAAAATAAAGAAGGCAGACCATTTGGCCTGCCTCCTTTGATTTTCGTTATTATCCTTCGATCAGGATCTGATGCTTCTCGGGGATCTTCTCCGCTTCCTTCTTCGGAAGGGAAAGCTTCAGGACGCCCTGCTCGAATTTCGCCTTCACGTCCTCTTCCTTCACGAAATCGCCCACATAGAAGCTTCTCTGCATCGCTCCGGAATAGCGTTCCTGGCGGATCACCTTTCCCTCTTTCTTCTCTTCCTTTTCCAGCCCCTTGGCGGCGCTCACGGTAAGATAGCCTTTTTCGAGGTTCAGGTGGATCTCTTCTTTCTTGAAGCCCGGAAGATCGATATCCAGTTCATAGCCTTCATCGGTCTCTCTTACGTCGGTGCTCATGAGCCGCGGCGCGTTCTTTCCGTAAAGCTTGTGATCCACATCCTCAAATCCCCGGAACGGATCAAATCCCATCCAATCATTCAGTAAACTGTTTGTAAAGATACTCGGTGTTAACATACGTCATTCCTCCTTTTCTTCTGAGTTCTCTTGAACTCCTTTTTGATTTCCGGAAGGTTTATTTCCTTCGATGACATTGTTATACCACCAATTATTAGCACTGTCAATAGGTGAGTGCTAATTTTTTCTGACAATTTTTTATTTTTTTGTAAATGTACGTTGAATTCGCGTATTTTCGGGCTTTTTTTATCTCAAAAATTTTCAAGCTATACAAAAATCGCAGCGCACATGCGCTGCGATTTTCATTAGTCACGATAGCTTACGAGCTCGGATGCATATTTCACTTCCGTACTCTCGCTAAAATCCGTGCGGTTCCACCCGTTCATGATCCGGCCCACGACCTTCGGGACGTCCTCCTCGGAGAGCTCGGGCAGCAGGAGAAAGAACTGGTTCGGCCGGTTCCGCATAATGATATCGTTTTTCCGGAGGCAATTCTTCAAGACGTCGCCAAACCGGTTGACTGCCTCATTCAGCTCTACTTCGTTTCCCTCTTTCGAAGAAATGGCGAACAGCAGTTTATTCGCCCTTCCTTTGTAGCGCTTGATAAAGCGGATGATAAAGCGGTAGCTGTTGGAGAAAGCATCCTGTCCGAGCAGCATGGCGCCGCGCCCGTCATTTCGCTCTTCCACCAGACGCGTCACGCGTCCGATCTCCCTGCCGAGATCCTCGTCATCCTCGTCTTCTTCCATGGAAAAATCATAGATCTCGACGCCGTGTTTGCCGTTCTGTTTCACATGATAAAGCGCGCTGTCCGCAAACTGGAAGAGTTTTTCATAATCGGTTCCGTGCTTCGGAGTGAACACGCCGCCAACGGAGATCCCGATCGGGATGTCAAAATCTTCTCCCATCAGCTTCACCGACTCCGCGAACAGCTGCTCATTCAGCCGCTTTGTCAGCGCTTCCAAAGCCTGTTCCTCAGTCACATCCCTGAAAAACGCTAAAAACTCATCCCCGCCGATCCGGCTCACAATGTCCTCTGCCCTCGTATTATGGCGGACGATATCGGCAAACGCCTCCAGAACACGGTCCCCCATATCGTGCCCGTGCAGATCGTTCACCAGTTTAAAATTATCCAGATCCAGGATCACCATCGCGCCGACGGCTGTCTTCACAATCTCGGATATGCGGGTTGTCCCGCTCGACTTATTGAGGAAACCGGTCAGTTTATCGACCGTTGCTTCTTCTGTCAGAGTTTCGATCGTCTTGCTGTTCTTGATCGTGTTATCGATCCGGCGGATCAGGATATCCTTATTAAACGGTTTCCGGATAAAGTCGGAGGCGCCCGCCTTCAGGCCCCGGCGCTCGGTCTCGCTCCCGTTTTCACCGGTCAGGAAGATCACCGGCACATGGCTCTTTCCCTGCTTGTCCTCCAACTCCCTCAACGCGTGAAACGTTTCAAACCCATCCATTTCCGGCATCAGCACGTCCAGCAGCACCAGATCCGGTGTATTCTTCTCCATGAATTTCAGCAATTCCTTCCCCGAACGGAGCGCGCTGACCTTCATGCCCTTTTCATTTAATAACGTTCTGGCGTTGGTAAGGCTCAAAACCTCGTCATCCACCACAACGACCCAGTAATTCATTCAAAAAATCTCCTTAAAAAAAGTTATACTAATCCATAATATCATATTTTTCTCATAAGAGAATGACTATTTTTTTCGAATATGATAAAGTGAAAGGGAAAACAGCCCAAAACAACGAAAAAGGAAGGATCCCATGTCATTAAAATCCATTGCCGCCAAAGCCGGCGTGTCCGTTTCCACTGCGTCACGCGCCTTAAACGATCCCGAATACCGCTGTTCTTCTCCCAAGATCCGTGAAAAGATCTGGGCAGCCGCGCGGGAGGAGCACTATGTACCAAACGCCGCCGCAAGGAGTTTAAAGCTTGGGGAAAACGGCCTTCCCGAACAGCTTTCCTATATCAACATCCTGATCACCCGTACCGACGGGTCCCAGGCGGACCCATTCTTCGCAGAGCTGTTTCGCGCCCTGCAGGGTGAACTTCATAAATCCTTATGCATGCTGCAGAATGTATGGCATGTCCCGGAATTTTCCGACGACCGGAAATGTGAGGGCTTAAACCTTACCTCCATGATCGACCGGCTCCTTAAATCCGCGGGCAAAAAAAATGACGGGATCGTCATCATCGGGAAATGCGCTCAGTCCGCCTTAAAACTGCTGCAAAAAAAATGTATGAATATCGTTTCCATCAATCGAAATTCCACAAACTACACCGTGGATGAAGTCTTATGCGACGGCAGGACCATCGCACGCGACGCCACGGATTATCTGATCGGCCTCGGTTACAGGGACATCGGCTATATCGGCTCCTGCCATCACGAATCCCGTTATAAAGGCTTCTGCGACGCGTTATCCGCCGCCAATCTCGAGCTGGTGCCCCATTATGTCGTGGAGACCAAACAGACCGAAACCGACGGTTTCGAAGCCATGGAGACCCTGCTCGAAGAAAACGAACCGCCGACCGCGCTGTTCTGCGCAAACGACATCACCGCCATCGGCGTATTGAAATGTCTGACCTTAAAGAAAGTCAGAAAAAACAAGCGTCCCGCCATCGTATCCTGTGATGATATCGAGGAAGCCCGGTCCATCCGTCCTTCCCTCACCACCTATCATCTTGATAAGGAAGAGATGGTCCGGCATGCACTCTATCTCCTTATGGACCGGATCAAAGGCGGCCATAAAAACATTGCCAGGATCGAAGTGCAGAGCCATCTCGTCGAGAGAGAAAGCAGCCATCCCGACGCCTGATCGTTTTGATCACGTGATCGCAGCCTTTAGCCCTGCTCAGATCCCGAACACGACAGCCCTTCTGCTCTCCGCGATAAAGTCACCGTAGTCTTCCACAAACTGCGCCAGGCGAAAGCCCGCCGCGCACTCATCATTCCCGGTGACCACCGAGACCTCCTTTACCAGATCCGTGTCCTCCGCAACGCCCTGTTCCATCAAGTCAACGATAAAGGCATCCTCGTCCGCCACCTTTATTTTGCGTTTTCCGAGAACAAGCCAACAGCCGTTCTTTTTTTCGACCTTTACCTCCGGTCTCCATTTCATAACTCTTTTCCTCCAGCCAAACCATTTCCTCTATGTATAAGGCCAAGCTGCGCCGCCTTTCGTTCGGCCTCCGCCCTGCCTTTAACCCCCAGTTTTCTGTATATGTTCCGGTTATGCTTTTTCAGCCCGTCATAGCTGATCTTCAGTTCCTCGCAGATCTTATCCGTCTCCATTCCGCTGCAGAGCATGGAAAGGATCAATGCTTCCCGCTTTGTCAGCTGCACTGTCTCTCTCGGGAAATACCTAAGATAATCCGGATAGAAGCTTGCCGTTTTCTGGCATTCCTCCATCACCTCCGCAAAATAATCACCGGGAATGTCTTTGATCTTTTTCGAGCCCCTGATCTCCATCAAAAGAGGCAGGATCGCGCCGCCCTGCAGGCTGAGCACCCGGACAAAATGATATTCCGCGGTTTTTTTCAGTGCGCCGGCCAGCTGCTTTTTCCAATGTTCATCCCGCATCCGGAACAAAATAATGCTTTTCAGGATCTCGTTTTCCATCCATAGATAATGCCGTTCATACGAAACAAAATACCCGGTCAGAAAATTGGATGCGTCCAAAGCTTCCTCATACCGTTCCAGCGCGATCAGGCAAAGGAGCTTCACCATCTGCCGGTATCGTTCCATCGTGCAGAAAAATACTCTCGGATCGGGCATTGCCTCTACAAACGCCGCTGCTTCATCCCCTGCTCCGTCATAAAGAGACAGCCAGACCCCGAAGGCATCCAGATTCGGCAGCAGCTGATCCGCTTTTTCCGCGACCGCTTTTTCCCGAAACGACTCGTAATGCCGCCTGGCCGAAGGAAGCTGCCCTTCAACAAGGTGCTGGCGGACCTGGATCCCGACCGAAGCAAAGCACATCTCGATCTTCCCTCCGTGCGCAGCCGCTTCATATCCGTCGCCGAGCCGGGTCAGCACCTCGTACGGCGACATCGTTTTCTTTTCAAAACCGCTCTCCGCAAGGCACGTCGTGATCAGACCGTTTCCATGTTTACCGGTGATGATCTCAATGGGTTTTCCCATAAACCGCGCGATCTGCGTGTCGCTCTTCGACCATTCGCAGAAATCCAGCCCTCCGTTCATCACCGACGGCAGGTTTCCGGTCACCGAAAACTCCGGCAACGTCACATCCCCTTTTCCGATCAGCGCAAAAACCCTCTGCATGATACGCAGGATCCCCTTTGTTCCCCTGTGGGGAAGCGCGATATCCAGATGCGCCAGCCAGGCTCTCGCTTCCTTTCGACGATCCGGACGGTTTGTCTTATTCTTTTCAAATTCGACCAAGGCATTATACCATTCCTCGGATTCTTCCGGTTTCAGCATCAGGGAGCACAGCATGCTCATCCCCGCCATCAACACCGGCGATTGCTTCACCTCTTCCTTCGGAAGTTCAAAGTAATATTCCCTGGTTTCGATAAAATGCGCGGTTCCGGGATGGTTTCTCGCATTCCGGATCAGGATCTCCTTGACCCGGTGCGTCGCGCCGGCCATCTTGAAAAACTTCAGCGCGTTTTCCAGGTCTCCATGGGCTTCATAGTAGCCGGCAGCATTCCGAAGGTTTTCAACGATCGCTTCCTTGGGCCAGACCAGTTCCTGTTTCCATCGATAGAACGCAGCAACCTCCGGGCGAAAAGCGTACCTGCCATTTGGAAGATAACGGAGCTGGCCCATGGTTTCATGCGAATATTCAATGATCTTTCCCGTTGCGGGATCACCGGTCAGGGTCTCTGCCATCTCCTTCGTAAATTCTTCATAACGGCAGACCGACAGCGCCAAATGTAAAAATTCCGGCCGGACTTCCTCATAGATCGAGCCGTCCCAATAGTGCAAAATATCCTGCCAGACCCCGGCCTCTATCTCTTCCGAAAAACGAACGCCCCCCTCCATCCGGATCGAATAGAAGTACAGCGCCCGGAAGTAGCCATGGGAAGCCTTTGTCACAAGAGGCACATCCAAAGGATCGATCTCCACCTCACGGCTTTTAAAGAATTCCCTGACCTCTTCATCCCCGATCAGGAAATCGCTCTCCTGGATACGGATAAACCCGAGGTCCATATCCTCCCCGGCCAGATATTTCGGAACCGTCCCTCTCGTCAGCATCACGATCTGCCGGTCCGACCCCCGCAGCAGATTTTTAAGCCAGTGGATCGATTTTTCCCCGGTAAGGAATTGCAGATCATCAATAATGATCACATTGGTGCGGATATTATCCACATTAGGCATATCCGACAATTCGCCGCTTTTGCATGTCAGGATCAAGGGCTTATTCTTGCGGTAAAAATGCACAGCCGAAGCCGTCTTTCCATAGCCGGCAGGCGCAGTCATGATGACCGGCAGATAGAATTCCATTGCCTTTTTCAGTTTTTCATAAACTTTGGGTAACCGGATATAATTCAACGAAATACCGCCTTTCTGCCTAGTGTATTGTACCCCTTACGTTTTCATTTTCAAGTACCCTTGCGGGTACTTTTCCCGACTTTTCGGGATCAGGCTTCTCCCTCTTTTTTCCTTCGATTCCGGCGGACGCGGTTGATATGCCGTTCAAAATCCCCGCCGGCAAGGAGCTCCGCGATCACATACTGGTCAAAGATCGGAACCGTGCAGGAATAAAACCCGAGCTTCCGGTTAAAATCCTCCACCTTCGTCTCCGGCAGAACCATGTACCCGATCCGCATGGAGGGCGCGATCGTCCGCGAAAAGGTGTTCAGATAGATGACCCTTGCCCCTTTGTCCATCGAATACAGCGGTTCCTCCATCTTCCGCGAACCCGTCAGCTCCGAATCATAATTATCCTCGATCAGCACGCCGTCCCTTTGCGCTGCCCACCGTAAATACTCATGTTTTTTGGATATATCCGCCGTGATCCCGCTCGGAAAGCTGTTAAACGGCGTCACTTGAAGGATCCGCTCTTTCGTTTTTTCAAGCTCCTTTGTCAGGATCCCGTCCCTTCCCATCGGAAGGAGGTCGCATTTCGCGCCGAAGGCCTCATAAACTTCCCTTATCTTATTATAAGAGGGCTGCTCCAGTCCGTAAACCTCATCCGTGCCCAGAAGCTGTACGATCAGGCCGTACAGATATTCCGCCCCAGAACCGATCACCACCTGCTCCGGCCGGACCGAAAGGCCGCGGCTCCTGGCCAGAAAAGCGCAGAGTTCCTCCCGAAGCTCCATGCAGCCGTGGTTCGGAGATTTGATGAGGATCTTCCTCCCGTAATCCAGCATCACCCGCCGCATGGTCTTCGTCAGCACTGAGAACGGAAAGGCGGTGCCGGGCTGTTCCCGTTCCGTCCTGTCAATGATGTGGGACGCCTCCCTGTCGATCCCGTGAAAGAAGTCCTCCCCGCGGTAGGTAACGACCGCGCCGCTTCTCTGCCGGCTTTCCACATAGCCTTCCTCATTCAAAAGCGTCATCGCATGCTCCACCGTAATAACGCTGACGCCGGTCTCCTCCGCCATGACCCGCTTGGACGGCAGCTTGGTCCCGAAGGGATAAACTCCGGCCGTTATATCCTTTACAAGGAACCGGTAAAGCTGAATATACGCCGGTTCCCGGGCATTTTTATCAATCGAATAATTCATCTGGTTATATCATTTTTTCCTATTCTGATTATTTTTATATATCCAGATTTATACTACACTCTCTCTCGTAATCTGTAAAGTGAGAAAGCACTTAATCGGGTCACGAAAATGTAGACGGCGATGATGTGTCTCACAAAATGGATCTTGGTCAATATTTCTATAAAGAAAGAGAGGTACGCTATGGCTATCACAAAACAGGCAGTCACTGTCAGAATTACCACCACCGCCTTGTTTCTGGCGCTCACGATCCTGATGTCATCCTTCGGGATCCCGGTTCCGGGCGGTCATCTTTACCTTGTGGATGCCGTGATCTGTCTCGCGGCCATCATATTAAATCCCATGGAAGCCTTTGTCGTCGGCGGGATCGGCTCCTTCCTCGGAGACATGATCTTTTATCCCCTGCCGATGTTCGTATCCCTGGTGACCCACGGGCTGCAGGCGGTTGTGATCTCCCTGATCGCGCACCACACGCTGAAAAAGCATCCGAAGATCGCCTCCGGGATCGGCGTGGCCGTCGGTGCCGTCATCATGGTGGTCGGCTATACGCTCGGAAAGATCTTTGTGTACAGCACCTATGAATACGCGATGATGAAGCTCCCCTACGAGATCGCGCAGGGAGCCCTCGGGGCAGTGCTCGGCATGTTCCTTTGCTGGAAATGCCGCCTCGGCAAACTCTTCGAAAACCTTACGGGAGAACAGAGACATGTATGAAGAACTGAAAGAACAGGCAAAAGCAGCCGCTGAAGAATTATGTGAAAAAGCCGGCTTAAAGCCGGGGCAGATCCTCGTGGTGGGCTGTTCCACCTCCGAGGTCCTCGGGTCCTCGATCGGGAGCAATTCGAGTCCGGACGCCGCCAAAGCCCTTTTCGACGGGATCCATGAAGCGACCGAGGCGCGCGGCGTCTTTCTGGCCGCGCAATGCTGCGAGCACTTAAACCGCGCCATCATCATTGAGGAAGAGGGCGCCGGTGGACGCGAGATCGTAAACGTGATCCCCCAGCCCAAGGCCGGAGGGTCTTTTGCGACTGCTGCCTATAACAGCTTCCGTTCCCCGGTCGCGCTCGAAGAGATCCGCGCTGACGCCGGGCTGGACATCGGTGATACGCTGATCGGCATGCACTTAAAAAAAGTAGCGGTGCCGGTACGCCTTACCTTAAGTTCCATCGGTAAAGCGCACCTCACCGCCGCAAGAACCCGCGCCAAATTCATCGGTGGCAGCCGGGCCGTTTATGATGAGAGGAAGCTTTAATCAGTCCCCAAACATCGCGCTCAGCCACTCGATCACAAAGAGGATCCGGTCATTCATTTCCTGCAGATCGCTCGAGGTCTGCGGATCCCAGCTGTTGATCTCCGAGATATCGTCCCTGGCCTGGATAAGCGCTTCTACCTCATTGTCGGTTCCGCCGTTCCGAGAAACATAATCCCAGCAGCTCTCGAAATAGGACTGCATGTAATCATAGTTCTTATTCACAACCTCCTGCACTTCGTCAAAGTACTGCGACTCTGATTCGACATAACTGATCAGCGCGTTGATCAGCTGGTTCAGTTCATCCTCTATATTATCGATCTTCTGCAGGACCTCGATCTTATCCTCATCCGTCGGGATCATGTCTTCGGTCGTTCCCTGGAGCTCGAAGATCTGTTCCGAGATCTCCGCCATCTCTTTCTCCATTCCCTCATCCAGCGGGATTTTTTCATCCCCGTAAAGATCCTCCAGATAGCTGTAGAGTTCTACGATCTTGTCATAGCTTTCCATGACATCATCATAGGAGATCATTCCCTCCTCTTCTTCCTCTACATCCTCTTCTTCGTCTTCAGGGTCTTCCTCTTCCGCATCGTCTTCATACTCATCTTCGTACTCGTCATCCTCGTACTCGTCTTCTTCATACTCGTCTTCGTATTCTTCTTCCATCTCCGCGTACTGGCTCTCGCTCTTGATGTCAATCTTGTAGCGGGTCAGTCTGGCTGCCAGACGGGCATTTTGTCCTTCCTTACCGATGGCCAGAGAAAGCTGATCGTCCGGTACCACAACCAGAGCGCTTTCCTCATCCAAATCTACGGATACTGCGGTAACGGATGACGGAGACAAAGCATTCTTGATAAAGATGGCGATATTCTCATCCCAGTTGATGATATCGATCTTCTCGCCGTGAAGCTCGTCTACCACCGCATTGACTCTGGTTCCGTTCATACCGACACAAGCACCTACCGGATCCACGTTCTCATCCTTGGAGTATACGGCGATCTTACTACGGGAACCCGCATCTCTTGCGATGGACTTG
>JAEESA010000048.1 GCA_016286115.1 Lachnospiraceae bacterium | reverse complement strand
AATCATCCATGATGATGCGGACGGGGACGGGAAGCGTGCCGTCTTCGCACTCGTCCGCCTCGGCGCAGAGGACCTGAAGCGCCTGCGCGTAGAAGATGTTCACCATCTGGTCGAACGCGCGGTCAACGTCGGATACGTTCAGGAACAGTACCGTCTTCTCCTTTCCGAGCTGCCGGATGTCAAAGGACCCTCCCGCTCCGAAAATGTACTTTGCTTCCTTGAAGCTGAAGCATTCGAGCGCCACATTTACAAAGCCCATGATGCTCGCCCACATCTTCTCTGCGGTTTTGTTTGTCTGGATCTCCATAAACTTCTTTGATGCAAAGCTCTCCGGGTGCGCTTCGATCCATTTGATGAAAGCAAGATCTCCGTTCGGTTTGTTGAACGCGCGGTTTAATTCGGCGATGGATACCAGGTTCTGTTCTTCCTCCGGAAGCACTTCCATGCAATACGCGATCAGGAAAGCGATAAAGGCGCGTGCCGATTCCTCCCAAATGGGTTCATGGCGGTCCAGCACCGGAACCAGGTTCCGCGCGATCGTAAGGATGTCCTGCTCCCTGCAGGTGCCGTCTTTATATTTTCTGATGTGGCTGAGCGGGTTGTATACGCAGGAGTTCTCCGGTTCCACAAGGTCAAGAACTTTGACCTTATAACCTTTTTTCTCAAGCTCCTTGGAAAACTTCCTGTAAAGCTGCCCCTTCGTGTCCGACACGACAAGGCTCCCGCTGATGTTCTGGATACACGGGATCACATATCCGCCGGTCTTCCCGGAGCCGGACGAACCGATCACGAGGTCGTTATTGTTGAGCCCGGTCTCACGCGTGTTGTTGCTGACCATAACGCCCTCTCCCAAAACACGAAATCCGGTATCATTCAAATTCTTTTTTTTCATTTTGCTTTCTCCCTTCGAATTTTTTATGTCTTTTACGGTTACACCCATAATTTTTCACTCCTTTCCTTCATTTTCCGATTCATTGCCCACCTGCGGCACCTTTCTTTCAAGCTGGCGGCGGATATCAAGAATATCCATATTTTCACAAAAAGCAGTATAGAAGTTGTCCACAAGCAATATCCCGATATTGTTGTAGTTTCTGAGTATCTCTTTTCTGTAATCGTCCAGAGACCCCCAGACCCTCCAGGGCTGCTTCATTCCCTTATCACATTCTTTAAGAAGCTCCCCCAGCGTTTCCTCTATAAGCTCCGCATCGTCTTCGACAGCGCCATCTTCGTAGCGGACGTTCTCCAGATAAGATAAAAGAGCCTCATAATTCTGTCCGAGGAAAAGCCTGACCAGCATGTGTTTCCCTTCCGCGATGAGCAACAGGCTTTTCATACTCGTCAATATGATCTTCTTCAGCTCGCTGACAGTAAAATCCTTCCATTCTTCCGGGATGCAGCTCGATCCTCTGAACCTTATCTGCCGGATCAGGTATATCGCCTGCAGAAAGGTAAGCTCCTTCACCGCGTGTTCCGGAAGCTGGTGCAGCGAAAGCAGCAGCCCAAAGCATTTATTCAGGTTCATTTCCTCACACCACTCACTGATGCGCATATTCAGAAAACGGTCCGTTATATCCTTGATGTCATGAGGGTCGCGGATACAGCCCTGCGACGCCGTCTCGCAGATTTTTTTCAACGTTGTCTTCTCCTGCGCGGGCTCGGGATCCTCGAGGAAATCCATCGGCAATTCGTCGAAGTCCTCCATCTCAATGAGCCTGTCGATGATTTCTTCCATTTCATGAACGTTCATAGATATATCTCCTTTCTATGACAAGGTTGACAGTTCCATCGCACCCGCCGCTCCACTCAGCGGATGCTGCTATGTAACTTATCTGCCCTAAAAAGGAAATCTATCACCGAAAAATAAAAAAATTCCATAAACTTCAAAAAAATAAAAAACCGGCGCTTCAGTTCATTAAACTGAAAGCACCGGTTCTAAAACCATCCCGCGGTTTCCATCAATCTTCAAGCGCCGCCATCCCCCCGACTATGCCCCTTATTGAAAAGATTCCGCAAGATCATAAGCGCGGACAGGATCGCGGTAAGGGCCAGCATCTCCGCCCCATAGACAAAGTACGCTGCGGGGAGGAAGGCGAGCGGGATCGCGACGGCGCCAATCGAGAGGCGCTTGGTGAGGAGGGTCAGGACGAGGCCGACGCCCATCGCGGCGAGGCCGTAGAGAGGATGAATAAAGAAGAGCGTGGCGCAGGTGCAGGACACGCCCTTGCCGCCCCGGAAGCGATGCCACAGGGGGAAGTCATGGCCGAGGACTGTGCCGAGGCCTGCATACGCAAAGAGAAGGGCATGGGAGATCCCATGCCCTCTGCCAAATAGCAACATACAGAATACGCAGGCGAGGACGGTTTTTAAGAGGTCCCCGAGAAGGACGATCGCGCCGGGCCAGAAGCCGCACTGCGCCTTCACATTGGCCATCCCGGGGTTCCCCGTTCCGAGTTCGAAGACGGAACACCGTTTCACCTTGCGGACGACAAATACTGCCGTCAGAAAATTACCGAATCCATATCCGATCAGTAAACAGAGTATACGAACCATCATTTGATCTTGAAGGTCACCGCGGTGGAGCCGGCATAGGGGCTTCCCTCATTAGCAGTGAGCACCATGGTCATCTTCCCGGGTTCTTCGTTGTGATAATATTCCACTCTCAGATCCTGGTCGACCAGCGTTCCGCCTTCTTCGGCCGGCTTCGCATAGCTCTTCGGCACCTTGATCTTATAGTCCAATCCATAAGCCGGCTCGATCGGCGCGTCTTCCACGCTGAAGCTCTTCGTCAGCTTCTTCACTTTCAGCTTCTCCACCAGGTTCTTTTTCTGCACGAACACATTCAGCGCCGTATCCCCGACAAAGTTTTTACTGTTGGAAAAAACTTCCGCATAATAATGCCCCTCGTTCTTCAACGCCTTCACAATATTCCAGTTGCTGTCGCGGTAAACGATCTTCAGTTCCTTAGCGCCGGCCTTGCGGACCTCTCCGCTGTCCCACATGACGAGGAGCGGAAGCGGCTTATGCGCTTTGCCGTCGCACTTCACTCCGATATTGTAGAAATAGACATTTGCCCCGAGGACCGCCGGGTTGATCGTGAACTCGGCCGTAACGTCGGGTTTTCCTTTTCTCTCACCCAGGAGAGTCGCTGTAACGCGGGCAGTGCCGGCGTCAACATTTTTATCATAGGAAACTTCAACATCCTCCGCCCCAAGGGCCCTGACTCCGTCGTAAACATAGACCTCCGGCGTAATGGCTTCTCCCCTGTAAGTGAAATCGTCGATCGCACCGATCCAGGTTTTGGATAAATACCCTTGCGCGCCAAACTCCTGCAGCGTAAGGCTTCCGTTCAGCACTTCCGCAAGCACTCTCTTCTGCGTATCGGCAGATTTACCGTAGGCGTCCTGCAGCGCTTTCTCCACCGGATCCGCCACGCCGGCTTTTACCGTAACCTTACAGGTCGATTCCAAACCGCCGAACATAGCGGTGATCTCCGCAGTCCCCTCTTTCCGGGCAAGGACCATTCCATTGGAATCCACATACACGGTGGAGGGATCGCTGCTCTTGAAATCCGGGGTTACAGGGTCATTGTTCCCGTCCCACATATGCTTATATTTCAGCATAAACGTCTCATTAACATCCAGCGTCACTGCTTTACGATCCAGAGACAGGCTATGCAGGGTATATACTTCCCGGATCCTTTCGCTTGCCGCATACCCGTCCGGATAGAACGCCATGGCCTTCAGCGTGGCTCCACGGTCAAGCTGAATGGGGCCGTCATAGGTGTAGGAATCCATATTCGGTTCGGTCCCGTCCAGCGTATAATAGATCGGTACTCCTGCCGGCGCACCGGTGATCGAAATGGTCTGCGGCGAATCATAGGTTCCGCCCGGTACCGATACTTTGAGCTTCGACAAACCCGATAAATCGCAAGAAACCTCGACGGTTTGCGCCGGACAGCCGACTCCCTGGCTGGACATGACCGTCCCTGCGGGGATCACTAAAACACCGGTGGTATAGCGGAACGCTCCGGCTTCCGGAACAATGTACACAACGTTTGCCTCTTTACTGTAAGTTCCGTCCATCGTCTTCTTTATTCCGCAATTATCTCCCCAGGGCTCAAAGGAGTTATATGAGCCGGTCTCAGGATCCAGATCATAGATCCTGGCGCCGCTGCCCACGGGATTCACAGGCTGGTCAAAGGTAACTTTCACACAGGGATCGCCATAACTCGTGACCACTTCCGCACTGACGATCTTCGGTCCCGCCACCTGATCGGCAAAGTGAACCTGAAAGCTCATCGTTCCGTTTTCCGACGGCGCAGTGATATTGGTAATGGAAATCCCGGTATCCTCAAGGGTCGTGTCCGTCATCAAGCCCTCTCCGCGTGCATCCACATAAAAGGCCGTACTCGGGTCGGTCAATTCCGCCAGCTCATCTTCGGGATGATAGAACCCGGCATATTCATCCGCCGGATTCCGATATGCGCTGATCAGCGGGATCAGTTGGTCTGAGCGATTTGAGCCGATAAACTGGTCGACATGCAGGCGGGCATATACATGATAGAACCGAATGCCATCCGGAATATTGGTGGGTACTCCCCAATCTACATCCAAATCCCTGATATGGTCATTACCTTCGTCTTTATAATATTCCGCGAGGATGAACTGCGAGTAGATCCCATACTTCTCATACTCTTCCTTCGGCAGGATAATGGCAATATCTCCGTTCTTTGCGTAAGGACGAAGCTCCACCGTAGCATCCTCTGTCACAAACTGTACCGTCTCCTTCGGAATCCAGCCGAGAAGCATCTTCGCAAAGCCGTCCTGCTCGCCGGTATTATTATCCATCATGGCAAAGGAATCAAACTTATCCAGACTGCTGTCATATGAGTAGTAATCGTCCAGCCCGAGCTGGTGGCCGGTCTCGTGGATAAAGGTCTCGATATAAGTATTCAGATCATCAAGTCCGCTCTCCTGGTGCAGTGTATCCACCATCTGAATGATTTTGTTAAAATGATAGTCCCCCAACGTGACCGTGGTTTCATCCGTCCGATATGCCCACCAGGGCGAACTCCAGCCGGTATTTCCGCCGGCGCAGCAAAAATAGCAGCCATCGATCTCAAGATCTCCGTCCTTATCAAACTGGGATAAATAGTTGTTTAAGTATTCAAGATCAGACTCTTGTGTATCCGGCCGGTCCTTTATGATCTGCTCCGCCCAATAGTCCAAAACATCCTGATAGACGGAATCCATACTCCCCCCTACCGGCTTATACCAATCCCGGTCATGCTCGGAATTGAACTCAATGAATTCCCCGTCAATATTCAGTTTCCCAAAAGATGCGCGCTGATAATAAGCACGAAGGCTGTCCTTCGGATATGCCACATCTTCAGTATCGGATTCGGACTGATCCCGGAACATCTTATCCTTGAGTTTGTTTACGAAATCCGGATCAAATTTCTTATCCTGAAATTCCACGATCGCCACAACGGTATCGACATCCCCATCTGCCGGCATGCAGGGAGGGACTCCTGTCACCGGTTCCCGTGTGGTGCTGGGGACCAGGCCTGATCCGCCTGCCTCCTGATACTGTGCAAGGTTTTGAAGCAGATACGAAAGCGTACTGCCCTCATCTGCTTTTTCTGCCGCCGCTGCCGGCCCCGCCCCTGCCAATGCCGTGGGCGCCGCCAGCGCCGCCGCCATCAAAAGTGCAAGCCCTCTTTTCCTAAGTTTCTTTGAAGCCATATGCAACCTTCCTTTCTTAAACTCTTTTCCATAACTATAGCCTTATACATATTATTATGTCAATCAAAACGCCTGCCCCAATCATGGGACAGGCGCAAAAATCATTTCATTTGTTACACTTTCGGTTTCTTGCGGAACGCCTGGCTGATGGCCGGCACGACAACGGACACGATCAGCATGAGCCCGATGATGACCAGCACGAGCTGGGTATTCACATTCTTCTGCCCGAGAACGATACGGATACAGAAGATGATGAAGGCTGCGATGAAGCCGCCGAGGAGGTTCCCCTTTCCGCCGGTGGTGGCAATGCCGCCGAACACGCACATGGCGATAACTTCCATTTCAAAGCCGTTACCGGTCGTCGTGTTCGCGCCGAAGAGGGTGCTGAGCAGAAAGATCGCGCAGATCCCTGCCTGGATGCCCATGAACGCGAAGGCAGTGAGCCGCATCTTCTGCACTTCAATACCGGCGTATTTGGCTGCCGTCTGGTTGGAGCCGCAGGCGTACATCTTTCTTCCAAAGGTGGTCTTATTCAGGATCGTGATGAAGATCACCGCGCCGATGATGACAAGGAAGAAGGACAGCGGGAACGGGCCGATCTTCGTGGCCAGTACCTTTAATCCGGCCGTATCCTGCATGGAGATGGAGCCGCCGGAGCCAAGGGAGACTTCAGCGATCCCGCGGAAGATGATCTGCGTGGCGAGCGTAATGATCATCGTCGGGAGCTCCGTAAACTTTGTCGCGATAAAGCCGTTGATCAGGCCGCAGGCCAGGCCGGTGGCGATGCAAAGGATCACGACCAGCGGGAACGGCAGCCCGGCGTTCCCCGCGAAACAGGCCACCGTGGAGCACAAGCAGACGATGGAACCGACGGAGATATCGATGTCTCCGAGCACGAGGATATAACCCATTCCGAAGACCATGAAGGCCTCCGCGAGGTATTTCGGCATTTCACGCAGCACGTTCGTCGCGTTGTACACCGGTGAAACAATGACGCCGAATACATTGACAGCGATAAGGATCAAAATGAGGGCGCCTTCCCAGGACAGGAGCTTTTTCTTCAGCCCGCCTTCAGGAATGGCGGATATTTCTCTTCCGGATTTTCCAGCCATATCACATTTCCCTCCTTAACAGATTTTGTCGATCCATCATGCGCTGCGTCACCACGTTTAAAATGACCACCGCAAGGATGATGATGCCCTTCACAAGGTTCTGGGCAATGGCGTCGATCCCGACCAACGGAAGCGCTTTCGCAATGATAGCGATGATCAGGGCGCCAAGGAAGGTTCCGACCACGCTGCCGCGGCCGCCGCTCATGGAAACGCCGCCGATGACGCAGGCTGCGATCACGTCCATTTCCTTCCCATACTGCATGTTCGGCTGCGCCGACGCATAGATGGAAACCGAGAGCACACCGGCAAGGCCTGCGAGAAGCCCCATGATCGTATACACAGAGATCACGGTACGGTCCACGTTGATACCGGAGATCCTGGCCGCTTCCGCGTTGGAACCGACCGCGTAGATCCGGCGTCCGAAACGCGTCCATTTCATGATGATGAAGAACAGCACGTAAACCACGATCAGGATAATGTAGGGGCCGGGAGAACCGTCTTTTCCGAAATCGGAGAAACCGGAAACGTCCGCGCCGGAAGCCCAGTTGTTATTGGAAATAACGTACGCCATGCCGCGCCAGACATACATGAAGCCCATCGTACAGATAATGGGCGCGACCTTTGCCTTGGCGATGATGATGCCGTTCAAAAAACCGCAGCCGACGCCGATCGCGGTACCCACCACAAACAGCAGGAAGGTATTATGAATCACATTGTATTTCTGCAACAAGCCGATCGTCATACCGGCAAACGCCAGCGTACTCGTGATCGAAATATCGATGCCTGCCGTCAGCATGACGCATAACATGCCAAGCGCCATCACAAAGGTCAGGGCGTTGTTGCGGAAGATCTGGCCGATGTTCGCCGGCGCAAGGAAGGTGGGGCTTAAGATCTCGATCACGATCAAAAGCACGACCAGCACCAGCAAAAGGCTTACTTCACGGGAGCCCGTGATCTTGGAAAGTATGGATTTCTTTTTCATCACGCCGCCCCTCCTTTCTCCGTTTTTCCTTTCTCCATAGAGAGTTCGAGGATCCTCTCCTGCGTCACTTCTTCTCTATTGAGGCACCCCGAGATCCGGCCGTTGCACATCACAAAGATCCGGTCGGACATGCCGATGATCTCCGGCATTTCGGAGGAGATCATGATGATGCCGTATCCCTTCTTCGCAAGCTGGCCCATGATCTCATAGATCTCTTTTTTCGCACCAACGTCAATTCCCTTGGTGGGCTCGTCCATGATGACCACTTTCATATTGGACTGTGCAAGGGCCTTTGCGACAACAACCTTCTGCTGGTTCCCGCCGGAAAGCGAGCTGGCGGGCTGGAAGATCGTAACCGCCTTGGTATCGACTTCTTCGAGCCGGTCCTTACTGACCTGCCGCTCCTTGTTCTCATCGTTAAAGGGCCCCTTTGCCAGTTCGTCCTGGATCGGAAGCGTAACGTTCCTCCCCAGCCCCCAGGACAGGATCAGGCCCTGTTTCTGCCGGTCTTCGGGCAGAAGGATGATCCCGGCTTTCATAGCGTCGCCGGGCTTTTTGATCTTGATCTCCTTGCCTTCCAAAAAGATCTTTCCGGCATCGGGCTTTGTGATCCCGCAGACGCTCTCGATCGTCTCCGTACGGCCGGCGCCGACAAGGCCGGTAAGGCCCACGATCTCTCCGGCTTTCACATCAAAGCTGACGTTCTTAAAGTACCCGGTCCTTGTCATGCCCTGCACACGGAAGATCTCTTCGCCTAAAGTAAGCTCTTCCTTCGGATACATATCCGTGATCTCACGCCCCACCATGGCCTTAATAAGGTCCGCGTTGGAAATGGCGTCCACGTCATACGTTCCGATGTACTGGGAATCCCGGAACACGGTAACACGGCTTGCGAGCCGGTACATATCCTCAAATCGGTGAGAAATAAAGATGATGGACTTGCCCTCGTCCCGAAGCTTTTCCACAATCCCGTAAAGCTTCTCGGATTCATTGGCAGTCAGCGCCGCCGTGGGCTCATCCAGAATGATGATCTTTGCGTTGGTAGACAGGGCCTTCGCGATCTCCACCATCTGCTGCTGTGCGATCGTCAGCGCCCCGACTTCATCCGTCGTCTTAAAGTCCGCATCCAGGCTCTGCAGGAGCTTCTGCGCCTCCTGATGCATCGCCTTCCATTGGATGATCCCGCTCTTCATCTTTTCATGGCCCATGAAAATATTCTCGGTCACGGAAAGCGTCGGATAGCTCGTCGGATGCTGGTACACGGCCGCGATACCGGCTTCCTGCGCATCCCTCGGCCCTTTAAAATGGACTTCGGAACCCTCCAGGAACATCTGCCCTTCTTCCGCGGCATGCACTCCCGTAATAACTTTGATAAAGGTGGATTTCCCCGCTCCGTTTTCCCCCATCAGAGCATGGATCTCACCCCTGCGAAGCTGGAACTGCACCTTGTTCAGCGCTTTGACGCCGGGGAAGATTTTTGTGATCCCCTTCAGTTCCAAAATAAGATCTTCTGCCAAATGTAAACCCTCCTTTCCTGCAAAAACCCGTTGAATGCCGAATTTCCGCTGTTACTGACAATTTTAGCAATCTCCTTTCTTTTCCTCAAGTGTATTATTTTTTGGAAACGGGTAAAATGTTGTGGTATAGTAATGATATGAATCTTTTGATCGCAGATGATGAAAAACTGACCCGCGAGGGTCTGAAAAACGGCATCGACTGGGAGTCACTCGGGATCCGGGAGGTCCGTCTCGCGCATGACGGCAAAGACGCTCTCCGCATCACCGAAAGCTTCACTCCCGACATCGTCCTTACAGATGTCCGCATGCCTCATATGGACGGGATCGAGATGGCGAATGAGCTTAAAGCCCGCTTCCCCGGGATCAGCATCATCTTCATGAGCGGATACTCGGACCGGGCTTACTTAAAGGCCGCCATCAAGCTGCGCGCCGTGAGTTATGTGGAGAAACCGATCCACCTGGATGAGATCTGTAAGGCTGTTTCCGATGCCGCAAAAGAGCGCGGCGTAAAAGTCCTTCTGCAGAAAATGGAAAGCGGTGTTTCCGAAGCCGAGCCCACTGCAAAGGAGCCGTCTGAAAGCGAAGCGGCCAGCTCGACGCATGTGGATCTGATCCGTTCCTATGTCGGAGCGCACTATTCGGACACTGCCCTCTCCATCAAAGCGATCAGCGATCACGTGCGTCTCTCGCCCTCTTATATCTGCACGCTCTTCAAATCGGAAACCGGCGAGACACTGAACCAGTACATTACCCGTTTCCGCATGGAAAAAGCCCGTGAGGCGCTTTTGGATCCGCGGAACAAGGTTTCGGATATCGCGGAACAGGTGGGTTTTACCGACAGCAATTATTTTTCCAAAGCGTTTAAGAAGAGCTTCGGCTTATCGCCCACGGACTTCCGGGGAAGCATGATGCCATGAAAAAACGATCCCCTTTCAGACGCGTCCCAGAGGATATTCCTCTGCGGTCAAAAGTCCTCATCCTCGTTATCCCGATGTTGCCCTCCGCGGTTTTGATCTCCGTTTTCCTCATGTTCCAGATGAACCGGGCGATCCTGCAGAACTCCCTTTCTTCGGAGGAGGCGCTGACCTCGCAGACCGCGAATGTCGTCATCGAATCCCTGCAGCGCGTTACAACGGTCATGGATTCCCTCACCTCCGACCCCTTTCTTTCCCGCGCCACCTACACCGAGAATCCGCATGCGTTCCTGCGGACAGAGGATGCGGACACCTACGCCGACAACTTTTTCACACTTGCCAATTCAATGACGGACCAGACCCTGATCACCGACATCAAGGTCTATCTGAACCCGGAATATGAAGTCCTGGTCGACCATTATGAACATCGGAACATCCTGACTTCTCTTTCCGAAATTAAGTCCTCCTACTGGTACGGGATCTTTTCCGGCCAGCCCACCCGGACTACGCTCTTCTGTCCTTCCTTTTACCTTACAAACAAGGAGCTGGAGGAGTCCGGTTCCCTTTGTTACATTCAAAAGTACAACAACATCGCCTCGCCGACCTCCACCGGAACCGTCGCCTATCTGGCGGTCTATTTTTCGCAGGACCGCATCGAGCAGCTCCTGCGTGACAACCGCACCACCGAGGACTCGCTGCTCTATATCGTGAACAGCCGTGAAGCCGTTGTTGCGACCACCGACCGGCAGATCACGGGTATCTATTTCCAAAGCTATGAGGATCTGAATAAACTCGCCGGCGTACACACCCATTTCAAACAGATGACGATCCTCGGGGAAAACGTGTACCTCACCTGCCGAGGCATCAGTCCCGCGGACTGGCAGATGGTCTGCATCATACCGAAAAACTCGGTGTATTCGGGAGAGCTTTCCCTCTTCGTCACCCTTTCCGTGATCCTGCTTACGGTCTTTATGATCTCGGTCCTCCTGCAGATCGTCCTGACCAATTCCCTTTCGGGCCGTATCACAAAGGTCACGAAGAAGATCGCGAAAAACGAACGCATCCATCCCGCCGGCACTCTTTCCCCGGGGAAAGATGAAGTTGCCCAGCTCGCGCGCGCCTATGACAAAATGCACGACCAGATCAACGATCTTATGAAAGAGCAGCAGACGTCGGCAGAAAAGCTGCGCATGTCGGAAGCCAAAGCGCTCCAGGCACAGATCAACCCGCACTTCCTCTACAACATCCTCGACATGATGAACTGGCAGATCATGAGCGGCGATAAAAAAGCCGCCTCAGAGGCGGTGCTGTCGCTGTCCCAGTATTATAAGATGACGCTTTCCAAAGCCGACATCCCGGTGCCGGTGCGGGATGAGATCAAACATGTCGAGCTCTATGTCAAGCTGCAGAATATGCGCTTTGAAGGGCGGATCCAATTCCTTTCGGACGTGCCGGACGAGCTCCTTGATCTTCGGATCCCCAAACTCGTCCTCCAGCCCATCGTGGAAAACGCGGTCCTTCACGGCATCCAGGAAAAGGAGCAGCAGGAAGGCACCATCATCATCATGGGCTGGAAGGAAGACAATGACCTGGTCTTCACGGTCTCGGATGACGGCGTGGGGATTGAACCCGACGTCCTCTCCACGATCCTGGATCAGAATGCTAAGACCCGGAAAAGCTCCGGAACGAACATCGCGGTCTATAACACCCACCTCCGCCTCCAGCTCCTGTACGGCGAACATTACGGCCTTACCTTCCGTTCCGTCCCCGGCGAAGGGACAGAGGTGGAGATCCGCGTGCCGGAGGATATCTAGTTACGCATAAAAAATGAGCAGGGGGTTTTGAAATCCCATGCCCATGCAAAGATCTTCAATTCTTCGTTTCCATCTTCTCCTGCCCGCCCATGTACGGCCGCAGCGCAACCGGAATATTGACCGAGCCGTCTTCATTCAGGTTATTCTCCAGGAACGCGATCAGCATCCGCGGAGGAGCGACCACAGTGTTATTTAAGGTGTGGGCAAAGTATTTGTTCTTGTCCTTATCACGCACACGGATCTTCAGCCTTCTGGCCTGCGCGTCGCCGAGGTTCGAGCAGGACCCGACCTCGAAGTACTTCTTCTGCCGCGGCGACCAGGCTTCCACGTCACAGGACTTGACCTTCAGATCCGCGAGGTCTCCGGAGCAGCATTCCAGCGTGCGGACCGGGATGTCGAGGCTGCGGAAGAGGTCAACCGTGTTCTTCCACAACTGGTCGTACCAATACGGAGAGTCTTCGGGCTTGCAGACCACGATCATCTCCTGCTTTTCGAACTGATGGATCCGGTACACGCCGCGCTCTTCGATGCCGTGCGCGCCTTTTTCCTTGCGGAAGCACGGCGAATAGCTGGTCAGCGTCATCGGCAGGCTTTCCTCATCATTGATCGTATCGATGAATTTTCCGATCATCGAATGCTCGCTGGTCCCGATCAGGTATAAGTCCTCGCCTTCGATCTTATACATCATCGCGTCCATTTCCTCGAAGCTCATAACGCCGGTCACGACGTTCGAGCGGATCATGAAGGGCGGCACCGTGTAGGTGAAACCGCGGCCGATCATAAAGTCTCTCGCGTAGGCAAGGACTGCGGAATGGAGCCGCGCGATATCGCCCATCAGGTAGTAGAAGCCGTTCCCTGCCACCTTCCCTGCGGACTCGAAATCCACACCGTTGAACCGTGCCATGATGTCGGTGTGGTACGGGATCTCAAAATCAGGCACAACCGGTTCGCCAAAGCGCTCGATCTCCACGTTCGCGGAGTCGTCCGGGCCGATCGGCACCGACGGGTCGATGATGTTCGGGATCCGCATCATGCGGCTCGTCACTTCTTCCTCGTATTTCGCTTCCAGCTCTTCCAGCTCCTTCAGCCGCTCCGCCTGCGCATTGACCTGCTTTTTGACCTCTTCGGCCTCTTCCTTTTTCCCGTCCTTCATCAGGGCGCCGATCTGTTTTGAAAGGGTGTTGCGGTTTGCCCTCAGGTCATCCGCCTCCTGCTTGGCGGCTCTGCTCTTTTTGTCAAACTCGAGCACCTCGTCCACGAGCGGGAGCTTATGCTCCTGAAACTTCTTTTTGATGTTTTCCCGAACCACATCCGGGTTCTCACGTAAAAAACGGATATCGATCATGTCAGCCTCCCTAATTATTCAAACCGAAGCGGATATTTTTCCGTCAGTTTCTTAACGATCTCTTTCGCTTTCGGTACCGCGTTTTCGCCCTCTTTAACGATCATCGCGATCGCGTCTGCCACCTGGTCAAAGTCTTCCGTATTCAGGCCTCTTGACGTGGCGGCCGGTGTGCCGAGGCGGATGCCGCTGGTCACGAACGGCTTCTGCGGGTCGTTCGGGATCGTGTTCTTGTTCGCCGTGATGTTGGCGGAATCAAGAAGCTTTTCCACCACCTTTCCGGTCAGTTCAAAGGGCGTCAGATCCATGAGCATGAGGTGGTTATCCGTGCCGTCGCTCACGATCTTAATCCCGCGGTTCTTTAACCCGTTGCACAGCGCCTGCGCGTTGTCCACGATATTCTGCTGATACGCCTTGAACTCGGGCTTTAAGGCTTCCTCAAAACAGACCGCCTTGGCCGCGATCACATGCATGAGCGGGCCGCCCTGGATCCCGGGGAACATCGCCTTATTAAAGTTGAACTCCTCGTTCGCAGCCGCGGTGCTCATGATCATACCGCCTCTCGGTCCGCGAAGGGTCTTATGTGTCGTCGTGGTCACGATCTGCGCATAGGGGATCGGGCTTTCATGCAGCCCTGCCGCGACAAGCCCCGCAATATGCGCCATATCCACCATAAGGACTGCTCCCACATGGTCCGCGATCTCACGGAAACGTTTGAAATCAATGGCTCTGGCATACGCCGACGCACCCGCGATGATCATCCGCGGTTTGCACTCCTTTGCAAGCGCCTCCACCTGGTCGTAATCGATGAAACCTTCATCATTCACGCCGTACGGCACGATCTTGAAGTATGTTCCGGAGAAATTCACCGGGCTCCCGTGCGTGAGATGCCCGCCGTGATCTAAGTTCATGCCCATGATCGTATCGCCGGGCTTGCATACCGCGAACTGCACCGCCATATTCGCCTGCGCGCCGGAGTGCGGCTGCACGTTCACATACTCACAGCCAAACAGCTTCTTCGCGCGTTCTCTCGCGAGATCCTCGATCACGTCAACGCATTCGCAGCCGCCGTAATAGCGCCTTCCCGGATAGCCTTCCGCGTATTTGTTGGTCAGAATGGATCCCATCGCGCTCATGACCGCGGGGCTCACCCAGTTTTCCGACGCGATGAGCTCGATATGGCTGTTCTGCCGGTCGAACTCTTCCTGTATGGTCTTTGCCACCTCCGGGTCAACTTTCCTGATATCTTCTAATGAATACATTGAAACTCTCCTCTCTATTTGAAAACAATACGCGGTCTATTATACTCAAAAAAAGAGACAGCCGCAACTGTCTCTTTTGGAAAACCCCTCACGATGCGAAATCCACCTGCTGCAGGGTTCCGGGGAGCCCGTTCTCGTGAAGGAAGAAGCCGGTGGAGCGCACCTTCGCCATCGGTTCGTTGGTCCATAAGTCATTGATCGAGAAATCGCCGGGCGCGCTGCCGAGCCAGATCGCGCCCACGCCTGCTTCGCCGAGCCCGATCAGCTTCTCCTTGCCGTCCGCGTCCACGGAATAGATCATGAGCCGGTCAAAGATCTCGTCCGCCTCGTCGATCCAGCCATTGCCGTCCTTATCAAACTCCGCCAGGTCCTTAAAGCCGTTTCCTGATTTCGTTCCGAAGAGCTCGCTCCCGTCGTTGATCTTTCCGTCCTTATTCCGGTCGAGGGCTAAAAACCCGCTGCCGGCATGCGGCATGTGCATGGCTTCCTCGTGCCCGTCCGCATCCAGGTCAAAATAGAACTTCTGGTCCGTGACATCACAGGCCGCGCAGTCCAGATTGATGACCAGCGGGTCCATGAAGGAGGGATTGCCGAACCCTATTTTTTCCTCATAACACTCCGTAAAGGATCGGCTCATGACAAGCTCCATGTTGAAACTGAACTCCCGCCCGTCCGAGGTTTTTACCATCCCCTCGGCGCTGAAGGAAGTTGCTTCTTCCTCATGGTAGAAGTAACTCCGGGAGAACTCAAAGCTTCCTCCCGAATTCACGGTCCCGCTGCCGTCAAAGCCGAAGAAGCCCAGTTCCTCCGCTTTCTTTCCGAACAGCAGCTGAAAAAGATAAT
>JAEESA010000047.1 GCA_016286115.1 Lachnospiraceae bacterium | reverse complement strand
CTTCTCGACGACCCAGTAGGTGTAACGATTGCTTGCGACGTCAGGCTCAGGCAGGTTTTCGTCGACATATAAAGGCAGGTTGGAATAGGTGAAGATGGATCCATTCCATGTCGGCGTGACGCCGGAGACAAGCTCGCTGTTGCCGGGGACTTGCTGGTCGTCGGGCAAGTCACCCACCTTGCGATAGAGCTTGAACTCAGGCGGCGTGTCATTGTCATGGTTCTTACCGCCATCCTTCCATTTTACGGTACCGCAGAACGTAGTTGCTATGATGATATCCCAAGTCTTCGTGGCGGTACCTTTATAGTTGCCCCTGCCCGTGACGGTCACAGTATATTTGCCCACATTGGTGCCGGTTGTCCCGCTCGTCACTTCATAGTCTGTTCCGGCGATCAGCTCCGTATCGTCCAGCTTGACATCCGTCACGCTGACGCTCTTCTCTTCGCCGTCGTATGCAAGCTGCGTTGCGCTCAGATTGACCGTTGCATCGGCGATGGACTTCGGAGCGATGGTTGCTCCGCTGACAGAGTAGGTAAAGCTGTGTATGTGGGGGGCTTCTCCATTTGCTGTCGCTGATTTAGCATACACCACCACACTCATCCCCGACATCAGCCCGATGACCAGGGCGATAGTGAACAGGATACTTAAAAATCGTTTCTTTGTTTCCACAATCTGTTTTTCTCCTTCTTCTTATTCGCGACTGTTATGGCAGCCGCTGACCATATTTAACAATAAAAAACCGCCGAACCTGACAGGGTATATTACCCCGTAAGAATCAGACGGTTATCCATCAAGAATATATTCGTTTTCAGAGAAAAAGGCGCAATTATGCTGAGCTGAGAAAATTATGTCCGTTCTATTCGTGGCTGTCAAGTCTTTCCTGCTTTCCAGAATTCTCATTATTTGACGTTTCCCTTTTCTTCCTATTATATATAGAAGCTCCTTTCTCCGAACCTCATTCTACCATTCCTCCATCCTTCCCGTAAAGAGAAGAATTAAGCCCTCCGATCATCTCAGAGGGCCTAATCTTATTCACATCACCGCAGCGAGCATAAAGGATATCCTCACTTATTCTCCGGCACATTCGACGGAACAGGCACCGGCGAGGGAGTCGGCACAATCAACCCCAGCTCCTCAAACGTCAGATTCCCGCCGTAATTCCCGCTAAAGTTCACGACCTGATTCGCTTCATCGACTGTAAAGCTATCCGGCTTGATAATAAGCTTCGTCTTATCAGGAAGCAATGTCGAACACTTTTCATTGTCCGATATTATTCAAAGCTCTTCAAATACTCACCAAGCATTATGGCCTCTATTCCCGGCTCAACGAGATATTCAGAGTTTCCAAACCGATTCTTGACGCACCATTCACATTCTATACCCGCTGCGTGTAGTTCGCTAAAATCAAACCTGTCATGCCTGAGCCGGATATTCCTGAACCGCTCACCGTTCCACATCTCTTCCAGGCTGTTATCATGCAGATTTCCCATACTGGCTTCTTCACAATATCTTGCATTCGCCTTATCCTGCAAGTTTTATGGTATACTGTAGATACTACTGATTGAAAGCGGATCCGGAATTGACTGAAAGCGTAGTTTTGGCAAGATATCAGTCTGAGAAGTATGAGATGATTTATCCTAACTTCCCGATTACATTTTCTGTCTACAGTTCGAAAATGTAATCTTTGATTCTAAAGAAGTTGCGTAGAACCTTGAAAATTCGCATATTTCCCTTGCCATTTGGAGCTGCATATCGTATAATGTAGATAGAATATTTAACTTCTGTCTACATTATGTGGAGGGCTCCGAATGTACATCAACTACGACCAAAAGGGCAATTATGAATACGCTACGGCATCCAGTTCCAAAAGGAACGGCAAAAGCGTGGGCAAAGACCAGCAAATCTATCTTGGCCGGGTCATCGATAAGGAACGACGCATCTTCAAATCCAAGGAGAGGGGCATGTTCATATTCGATCCTGAAAGCGTTTCCTTCACACCGGCATCGGAAGATGTCACGGCAACCCTGCCTAAGGCTGAAGATAACCGCCGCCGGGAACAGCTCATCCTGGATTTTGGGAATGCCTTCTTCTTTGATCAGTTCATCGCATCAAAGAAATACGACGAAGTCCTGGACAAGATCCCCTTCGGCAACAAGGATACCCTGAAGGCCATGCTCTGCTTCTATGCTCTTGAGGACCTCTCAAACACCAATGCATCAGACTGGTTCGAAGGAAGCTTTTCAAAATACCTTTATCCCGGGGCAGGGCTTGACAGCCGCAGGATCAGCGAGTTCCTTGAGAGCCTTGGCAGGGAGGAGAATTACAGGGCATTCTTCCCACTCCACATCACATACGTGATGAACCAGGTCAAGGATGACAAGGGCATACTCATCGACAGTACAGGGGTTCCGAACAGCATCCATTTTCCGCTCACCGCCATAAGCAACCACAATGGCAAGATTAACAATGAGATGCGCCTTATAGCCGTGGTCCAGAAGAGCACAGGGATGCCACTGTATTTCCGGTATGTCCCGGGTAACATCATCGATGTGAACACCATAGTCCGCACAGTGTATGAACTTCAAGCCCTCGGCGTAGATGTGGACAACTGCCTTTTGGATGCAGGCTATTATAACGATGATGTATTCGATTCCCTGAGGTTCGCTTCCATTGATTTCATGACACGTGTGAACGCAGTCAATGGGATCTACAAGAACCTCCTGTCGGACAATCTTGATACCCTTTGCAAGAAGGAAAACCTCGTGCGGTACAATGACCGTTACCTTTATATAAAATGCGTTCCCTGCAAGGTCGGCTCCAAAAAGGACATTCCTGCCTTTGCATATATCTGTAAGGACATAACAAGGTCAAACGACGAGATTGAGAAGTTCCGCGACCGCGAGAGAAACAATGATTTCGATCGCGATAAGCTTTTTGATACGATCTCCACAAGTGGCATATTTATCCTGATCAGCACAAGACATCTTCCTACTACTGAGATCCTTCCGACCTACTATTCGAGACAGCAGGTGGAACAGCTCTTCGATATAGAGAAGAACTACAGTAATCTGGTTCCCTTAAGGGTACAGACAGAGGAAACGCTGCGGGGGCATCTGCTCCTGGTTTTCATAGTATCCACTCTTATAAAGATGCTGCAGGAAGATCTCAGGGATACTGAGGACACTCCGATGAACCTGTTTCTCAATCTGCGGAATCAGAAGTGTAAGGTATATAACACTACTATCATAACGGCGGAGCCTGTGAAGAAGGTGAATGACATCTATAAAAAGTTCTATATCACCTGCCCTCCAAAATTCAGATTAAACGGTAACCGAATCGAAGGAGATACCCGCTTCGTCAAGCAGAATAAAAGGAAAAGGCCCTACAATCGGCGCAAGACTACAAAATAAGCGAATTATCAAGTTTTCAATGTACAAAAATGTGTAGACAGAAAACACTGTCGGGAACTAAGGCTTATTGTTCTCCTTATAAACTATAAAACGCGGTCCTTCCTCACCGATTGCTCCGGTTGCCAGAAATCCGCACTTCTCCAAAACTCTCTGAGATGCTGCATTATCGGGATCTGATTCAGCTTCCACAGCTAATACTTGTGGATGCTCGAACGCCCACTTTAAAGCAAGCTTCACTGCCTCTGTGGCGTAACCTTGTCCCTGAAACTCATCCAGAATGCCATATCCAATCTCCGGGTTATGACCTGCCCCTATGCCCTTAAAACAGAAATCACCGATATGGGTTCCATCCATTTTCTCAATCATCCACATCGCATACCAGTCCCACTCTTCGTGATGAGCAAGGCAGCCTTCCAGCATTTCACTATATGCTTTCTTCAGCTCTTCATCCGTCTCTGAATCAATACACTTTTCCATCTGTTCCTGACTCGCAGGATATATCCTTATGCGTTCATTTTTGATCATATCATACTCTTCCCCTTTCCAATCAGCAATCCCTTCACGACCAGAATAGCCAGACAAATGATGCCTGCATAGGGCTGTCTTGTCAGGATAAACACCGCTGCACATGATACTGACAACACCATTCCCGTCACGAGCCGATGACGATTCCAGACCGGCTTTTCAAAATGGCAGATAATAACACCACAGATACCGTTCAGAATCGTTATACTGACCAGAACCGTAAACACTATTTTGATCCATGTACTTAAGCCCGTGATCGCATAAAGTGATACCGAAGCCGGATTATCTGTTCCGTTTCCGAATACAGGCAGGAATAACAGTAATGCCAAAAAAATATCCAGAGTATCGCAGATCAGAGATATGTACTTATCCATGCAGTCTTTCTTCTCATCTTCCGCCGCAGAAATGATCTCTTCCGAGCAGATCAGATCATCAATCGACACCGAAAAGAACTTCGATATCTCCTTTAGCGAATCAAGGCTTGGATAACCGCGACCCGATTCCCACTTCGATATCGCTGTCCGCGAAACAAACAGCGCCTCAGCCAGCTCTTCCTGTGTCAGTGATCTGGATTTTCTCAGTTCCTGCAATTTTTCATTAAACTCCATCTTCTCTCCTATCGGGCTGCTTTACTTAAATCCATATACATAACCGCTGATTGATACAGCATAAACAGCCCCGCAGATAATAATACAGAAGCAACTATATCCGTCGCCCAGTGCACCCCTGATATCAGCCTGCCTATTACCATAAATGCCGAAAAAGAGATTGCAAATACCGCCGTCACTTTTTTGATCAGAGGATTCTCCACTCTTCTGCACACCTGAAATATCAAGGTTGGCATCACGGCGAGTACCAATAGTGTCGTTGATGACGGATAGGATGCTTCCAGTCTTCCCTCTATCAGAATCGGCCTGTAATTGATCGGGATCATTTCAAAAACCAGGTAACATGCTATGACGATCACATAATATGCACCCAACAGAAGAATGTCCGAATCAACCCTTAGCAGGCTCCGCCTCTTTATCAGCTGCACCATCCCCAGCATTCCGAAGCACAGACATACAAAAATGGGAACAAGACCCAGCCAATCCGTGATTGTATAGATTGTCATATGCACTCCGGTCAGCTGATGAAACCATACATTAAAAGCAGCAAGCCCGATCTTCGTACCATTCTGTCCCACAGCCTGCACATCAACGCATTGAATCAAAACAGTCCACAGAGCAAATGCGCTGATCAACCCAATTCCCGTCAGCAGATTTCTTTTCTCTTTCATGTTCACTTTGTCCTTTCGTATCGTATTGCCTGTCGGCAATCTGAAGGTAACAAAGAACCAGGAAGAAGAAAAGAAACGTATCGTCACATCAGTGATACGATTCGTGTCATGCCCGTAAATAAAGGCTTTCAGTCATTCATTCCTACCGATATTTTTCTCTGAATCATTACCCAAACAGCATATCCGCTGCTTGTTCTAATTCCCTTCTCTCCTGCGTATCGTCATATCCGCTCTCTTTATCATCAATGCCCTTCACAACATCCTGACTAAACAATCCATCACGGTTACAGTAGAAACAGATTCTCCGCACACCGCAAATCTTAAATCTTGCCTCAGCTTCTCCTTCCGGGTACAGCTTCACCATCTGACAGCGATCTGACGATACCGCCGCCATGAAGGAAATGTAATGCGTCCTGGTCATTTCATGATCGATCCTGACGTAATACTCATCCTCCACACGCTCAATAAAGGCCATATGATTTTCATCTGTCTGCTCTGCCTCCGCCGGGAGAAGCTGCACTCCGTGACAATGTATGACCGCCTCTCCCATGGAGTGGATCGCATTCCCGCAGACCGGACAGACATAAAACTTCGAACGCAGCATATTTGCCGACACATTGGCGTTTCTGATCCGATTTCCGGAAAGCAGCTCCGGCAGTGAAATTCCGAAAGCCTTCGCAATAGGCTCCAGCAGTGTGATGTCCGGATACCCTTTCGCCGTCTCCCATTTGGAAACGGTCTTGTCACTCACCTTCAGAAGCTCCGCCAGCTGCAGCTGCGTCATCTTTTTCTTTTCTCGCAGTTCCCTGATGGCTGTGCCTGTAATATACTGATTCATCTTCAATTCCTCCTCTGTGATGTTTTTCTAAACAGAGGATAATACAGCGCCGCCCCCCTGACAACCTACGGAGAGTAGAGTCTTTTTCGTTCCGGCCATGATATTTTCGTCAAAAAAACGGGGCGCAAACCCCGTTTCATACTTATACTATAATGATTTGCAGTAGAAATACTTGGACAGTTTGGGGTCCTTATCTTCTCGGACAAATTCCAACGAATACCCCAGCTTTTTATAAAATTCCGGAGCCTGAAATCCAAATGTAGTCAAAGAAATCTTCTCGTATCCTTTCTTCCTGTATTCTTCTTCCACCGCATTTACGAGCTTTGTGCCAATGTTCTGCCTTCTGCAGTTTTTGTCGATGATCAGGTCTCCGATATGTACCTCATTGTAATATGCGCGCCCTGTGACCGATCCGATCACAGCACCCGCATCATCTTCCGCCACAAAGCAGTACTCCTCAAAATTCAGCTCCACATTATTTGCTATGGCATAGTCAGAAAAAGCCCTGTTAATAAACTCTCCGACGATTTCCTCGTCCGCACTTTTCTTGATAATATCCAAAATCCGTATCCTCCCTTCGATCCAATCGTCACTTTTCCTATGATAACATGAGCCGGTTTATTCTGCTATAGAATGTTTTTAAATCAATCGGAAAGAATGCTATAATAAACATCGGATATAACAGATCAGTAATCTATTGGGAGAAGAAAGGCGTATGGCCGTAAAAAATGAAGCAGTTGCGGAAACCCGGGAAGGTTTTTCTATCCGGGATATATCGGAAGGCCTATTTGATCGGATGAAGAGAGGGAATACCTATAAAGAGGATTGCATTGTCCCCCCGGAAGATCTTCGCTATCTGATGGTTTTACATAAGGATCTTAAGGGCAATACGCATCGGGGAGAAATGGTTGTTCACAAAGTGATCGCCGAAGATGTTCTGGAGATTTTTGAGAAGCTTTATGATGCGGGATATCCCATAGAGCGAATGGTGCTTCCGGACAACTACATGGCTGACGACGAGGCGATGATGCGTGATAATAACTCGTCGAGCTTCAACTTCAGGTTCATATCGCATACAAATATCATATCGAAGCATGGTCTGGGGATGGCCGTGGATATCAACACGCTGTATAATCCCTATCATAAGATCGTGTCGAATGAAGACGGCTCTACGGAAGAAGTGATCGAGCCCGCTGCCGGTAAAGCTTATCTGGACCGGGCGAAGAACTTCGATTACAAAATTGCAAAAGATGATCTGTGTTACAGGCTCTTTACCGAAAAAGGGTTCGAGTGGGGCGGTGATTGGCCGGATCGAAAGGATTACCAGCATTTTGAGCTGCCTTCAGATATTACGGAGAAGTATTCCGAAATGTATTCAAAATAACAGCTCATTTGTTGCTATTCGCGACCTCCTGAGGCCGTAGATGTAACGGGTTCACCGGCGCTTCTTGGAAAAATAAATGAATTCCTTATCCCGCCTTACTTCCGTATACTCAAGCTTCGTATAAAACGCATTTGTCCTGACATTCCAAAGAGGCGTATCCAGAGCGAATTCCTTTACGTCTGAAAACATCGTCTCAATTTCCTGCACCATATAAATCCCATAGCCTTTGCGAAAATGCTCCGGGCTCACAAAGATCCTGCCGATGTTCAGCTTATCCTTATCCAAAAACAAAATAGCCCCGCCAACGATCAACCCATTTTCGGTCAGCTTATACAGGTGCCCTGACTTGGCCATTTTGGTATGATAAGGCACTGACATGTATCCGGGCGGTCCCCCTGCCGATGGTGCCCCTACCGAAACATCGCTGTCAAAGGCTCTTTTTGATATTCCATTGAGTGTCAACGCATCCGACGTGCTTGCTTTTACAAACTTCAGGCTCATGGTCCTTTACCTCATCATCTTCCCCAAATTAAAACCCTTTGAAAAAACTTACATGCTTTGAAAGCTCTTTGAACCCATTTTTCTGGTAGAACTTGTATGACGGCTTGTCGCTGTCCGTCTGCAGGAAAATCCCTTTTACGCCGCGTTCCTTAAGATCCGATTCGATCAGGTCCATAAAGTGCGTCCCGATACCGTTCCCCTGGCATTCCGGAGAGACACACAGTTCATCCAGGACATAGTTCGTCCCCTCCCACCAGTGCGTGATCTGCCCCATAGATATGGCAACGAGCTTACCATCTATGCGCAGCCCATAATTGATCGCATGAAAACCACCTGACTTTTCCTTTATGTATTCTGCCAGCTGCTCTTCATCACTCCAGTCATCATTCCACGGTTCTCCAAAAAATGCCGACTTATATAAACTCGCCATTTCCTGTAAATAAGATCGATCCAATATCACAAATACTTCCACTGCCACACCACTATCCTTTTAAATCTTTTTCAGCATCCAAACACAGTCTTACCATTTATCGATCCAAAGCATCGGTATATTGCGATCACTCTTCTAGCTCCAGCCGCATAGAGATCAGTTCCTGGTAACCGGTTATTCTCGAATTGAAGCCTTTGGGATTTCGCCCGAATTCAACAAAACCAAGGCTCCGGTATAAAGAAATAGCTCTCTCATTCTCCGCCACCACATTCAATTCCATCTGGCTGTATCCCGCTTCTTTGGCGCATTGGATGCAGGCCTTTGTCAACTCTTTTCCCAGTCCAAGTCCCCAGTACTCCTTCAGCAAACTGATCCCGAAATCCGCTCTGTGCTTTACCTTATACTTTTTCCCAATTGCATCGATCCCGGCAGTCCCCACAACCTTTTCATCAACGATGGCGATGATCTCTATTTCATTAGGGCTTTTCGTTTTTTCCTCAAGAAACTGAGCTTCCTGTTCCCGGGTAAAACTATTTTCATCCGAATAAGTCAGCAAATAATCCGTCTCTTCATGTGCAAGATTAAACACTTCCAAAACAGCGGCCCCATCCGCTCCATCCCCATTCCGAAGCAAGGCTTCCTTCCCGTTTTTCAAGGTAATCTTCTGTTCATACTTCATCTCTTCAGCCCTCCTATAAACCAAGTCTTTTAATTCTTTCGAAACAATATATTGTTTACCCGTTCCGTAATGAAAAGCTCCGTTTCCGTTTCCCCAAGATCGCAGCTTTCGATCACCGCCTTATCATGCTTTTTCAGAACCTCTTCATATCCGAAAGCAGTATCCTTCTTCTTCGGAAATCGTATTGTCGTCTCAAAGCAATCCGCCATCTGCAAGCCGCACGCAGAGCATAGTTTCACCCCTGCAGCTGTTTCTCCGCCACCAGCTTTGTCCAGCCGTTCACATCCGCCTCAGCGATCACCTTAAACCCGTTCTTCTTCCAAAAATGCGAAGATTGCGGGTTCCCTTTATCTATCGCAAGGCGCACCGCTGTCTTCCCAATGCGTTGCAGGTAGTCAATAACTTCTCCGACAATAGCAGTTCCTATCTCTTTCCCCTGATACTGCGGGTTCATCATAAAAAAGCCAATATACGCAGTCTCCGGTTTGGGATACCCATCGACCAGATCCATAAAGGATACCAGCTCCCGGCCATCGAAAAATCCAAAAAAATATTTATCCGACATAGTGATCCCCGGCGGAGTTGCCTTCATGTCACCGAGAATAGTTTCTTTTGTAGGGCGCGCCTCGGTATACTCATAAAACACTGTATTCTGCTTACAGATCTCTGCCAGCATCTCTGCATCCGTTTCCTCCAAGATGCGAACGGAATATCTCTTGCTGAGCTGCGTAATATCGATCATAGTGTTTTACGTTCTCCCTTATCCCTTTCCAAAACAAAGCGGACGACTTTAACATTTCCATCCATTTCAAAAGCCTTCGTATCAAAGCCGCACCTGTCGCAATAAAACTTAATATTTTCGCTTTTATCCGCCGGTGTGATCAAAGTAAGCGTATTCCAATCCGAGTAATGTGCTTTTATGAATTCCATCGCATGTGTGCCGATCCCCCTGCCCTGGTATTCCGGAATGACGCATAAGCATCCGATCTCATAGATCCCTTTTTCCGTCTCTTTGCAGGAAACACTGCCAACCGGTTTTTCGTCTGCTATGATCAGGAATTTAGGACAATCTACGATCGACTGCTCCATCATTTCTTTGCTCTTCCCATACGCAGGGCATTCGCCGTATCTTATAAGATCATCATAAAACGAAGCATTATAGATATCGATCAGCAGTTCTGCATCCGCTATGCCGGCTTTTCTGAATTTAATCTCCCCGGGCATCTATTATCTTTTCCCCGTCCTGATAAATCCGATCAGTTCTTCCAGATCATCGAATTCGTCATAGTCGCCCATGATCCCTTCGCGATGATAAACGATGCCCGCCTTCTCGTTCCGTTCCAGGCAATCCAAAAGTTCCTCAACCCCATACCTTTTTGCAAATTCTGAAAATGCGCGTGGTTTGATCTTTTCTGCATAAATTCCCTTCCGGCATTCCGCAGGCTCACATTCATAGCAGCCGTTCAGGTTCTTATCGATCCCGCATCTGCGTATCTCGCACCACTCCGCGTCCTCGCACCAGGAAAGCTCCTTGAACCCGTCCCGCCTGCATCCCTTGCAGGTAACATTTTCAGAGCACAAGCAGCATGCCAGCCCACAGCGGGCTATTCCCAATTCTCTTTTCATAACGCCCTCCTTACATTTTTCTCTTTCAGTCCTTTTTCAGCGGAACCCAAATGTTCACTTTCATCTC
Source organism: Lachnospiraceae bacterium (assembly GCA_016286115.1). Lineage (GTDB taxonomy): Bacteria > Bacillota > Clostridia > Lachnospirales > Lachnospiraceae > RUG12461. Next base: position 4,849 of record JAEESA010000047.1, on the reverse strand, counting down.
ACCGGAGCCTTCTTCCGGAGGAAGATATACTTCGATCTCACAGTCTCCTTCAAGAGAATATCCTTGAAGCGCGGGCAGCCACTCTGACCATATCTTAGTGTTCGTGTCCTGAAGCGTTTTTATCGTGCACGGGAACTCTGCCCAGGAGCTGTCTGGGATCACCCTGGTCTCACAACCTTCCGGGATCTCTTCCCATGGGAAATACAGGTCCGCGATCCAGTAATCAAAATCCTTTCCTTTCATATCAAGGCAAACACCAAAGGTTCCCATGATAGGGCGTTTTTCGCCCTGTGCCATCCATTCCTCCCAAAACTTTGGTATTTCCGGATAACTGGTGTCCGAATTGAACGGCCTTTTCACTCCGACAATAGTAAACGGTGCTTTTTCAACAATACGGTAATCCAACATAGTTCCCCCTCCATCGTGATTTTTCGTTTTATCGTACCATAAGTTTCCTTTTCTTACCAGTTCCGCCAATCAATCCCACATACTTCTCTTGTTACTCTTCTTATATGCCTTTGCCCATTTGGATATTTCTTTTTTCATCGCGTGGTTATTTGTATTCTCCCTGCCAAGGCTTTTATACAGTTCATACCTTTTAGCAGATAATTCCCCACTGGCGATGGCGGCTTTGATCGCGCAGCCCGGCTCCGTATCGTGCCTGCAATTACTGAATTTGCATTGGCTCTCCAAATGAACGATATCCGAAAAGGTTTCATCGATCCCATCCTGCACATTCGCCATACCTACTTCACGCATACCCGGCGTATCGATGATCGTAACCCCGTTTGAAAGCTCGATCAGCTTCCGGTATGTCGTTGTATGCCTTCCTTTGTCATCCCCTTCCCGGATCCCGGATGTCTTCATGGCCTCTTCACCGACAATGGTATTGATCAGCGTTGATTTTCCCGCACCGGAGGACCCCATCAGGCAGATGGTCGTCCCCGGCACCATGTATTTCTTCAGCTCCTCCAGGCCGATTTCATGCAGGGCTGAAATCGCATGGACACAGACTTTATCCGATATCTGCTCCACTTCACTCACATACCTTCCGGGATTTGTGCAAAGATCTGATTTTGTAAGGATAACAACGGGAGCAGCTTTGCCCTGTATGGCAATACTTACGTATCTCACAATGCGGTTATAGTTATAGTCTTCGTTAAGAGAAGTGACGATAAATAGATAATCCACATTGGCTGCCATATATTGCATAACGCCGGTTTTCGCCTGATCCGGCCGTTGTAAAATGCTCTTCCTGTCACAGACGGAGAGGATAAGAGAATCCCCCTGCCGGTTATAATAAAATTTCACATAGTCGCCTACGAGCGGAAATTTATCCGCATCTTCTTCATAAAAGCTCCCTTTCAGCTTCGCCGGTATCTCCTGCTCCCGGAACCTGATCTTATAGCTGTTTTTACTGACCTCTGAAATTCTTCCCTGTTGTTCCATTTCAGTGGCATGAAAATCTTCCTTTGTTTCTGTTCTAATGATAGTATTCAATTCTTTGTCTCCTTTTTTTAGCATGATCAACAAATTCACAAGTATTTGATAGTATGGAGACCAAAATTTACGGAAACCCGCCCGAAAAGGGCAAAAGAAAACCGTGACGGATAAGCCACGGTCAAAAACACAAGATCAATCATCCCAATATGGATCAAAGGGCAGGAACCGAGGCCATCATACTATCTGCAATTACAATCTCTTTTCTCTCTACACGCATAATGATTACCTCCTTTTCCTTTATATTTTTTACAACTACTACTTTTTATCACAGTCAGGCGATCAAGTCAATGCCTTTTTTGATTCCTGATCCTTATGTAACTGTTCATCCGGATTTCCATACGGGCATACTGCGAGGCACAAAGCGCATTCTCCCCAACGCCCAAGCTTTTCGTAAAACGCACTGCGGACCCCATTACATCGTTTGATATCTACAACATCATCCCTTGTCATTCCCTTTTCCCAGACTACATTCAGCAAAGCATGCGCAGGGCACACTTGAACGCATTTATCGCACTGCTCAGGGCACTGGCTTCTTTGATACGCCTCTGGATAGTCAAACTCCTGATCGATCAGAATCGCAGAAAGCCGCACGCGCGGTCCATATTTTTCCGTAATGATCACATCGTTTTTCCCAAACCACCCTATACCGGCCTCGGCCGCAGCATCCTTAAATGAAAATTCAGCTCGAAACCTGCCGTCATCTTTTTGGGCGACCTCCGGAATATAATACTTCACTCCCTCCGCTTTCAGAAGGCCTTCGATCTCCTCCACTTTTTTCTCCAAAATCTGCCTTGCTCCAAGTATGCCTTCATGAAAAAGGCTCTCGCGGTAATTCCTTTTGGACAGCTGATGAGTATACGGTACCGCGAATACAAGCGCCGATCGGTATTCTCCCATAAAACGGCCATGGTCGATCTTCGAAAATCCCATGATCATATTGGTGTCCTTAAAAATCTGATTTATCTTCTCCTGCAAAGCCTTCACTATCCTTCCCCTCCTCGCCGGGACGCTTTACAAATTTCATAAGAGCGGTGCTGTAAATCCCTAATAGTATATAGGCAATAACAAATCCGACCAGGCTTATCGTTTTATATCCGCTGAATGTTGAGAAGCAGTATGGCAAGGCGCATATATCAAATAAGATGTGCATAATGATCGGCAGCCACAGGTTATTTGTCCATTTGTATAGCACACCGAAATATAATCCCATTCCTACATTTGCGATCACTTTACCTACGATCACAGGTGCATCCATGCCTATCATACCGGGGATGTGCCCCAAGGCAAAAACGATGGCGGATACCCATACGGCAATGACCGTACTATTCTTTTTTTTATGCGCTATTTTTTCAACGATGTTAAGAAACAATCCTCTGACATACAGTTCTTCAATGATCGCCACACCGATATAATAAATGACCCCTTCGATCAGGACCTTCCAAACAGTCGGCTCATAATCAAAAGGCCTAAGCCCTGTAATAAATGCCACGCAGGATAAAAAGCCTGATAAAATGCCGGGCACAGCGTACCCTATAAAGCCATCTGCAAGTCCGGAAGCTTGAAATCCAAGCGGCCATCCTTTTCCGAAGATTTTTATGACAATAAATGCCAATAATCCCATGATCAAGAAGTTGACCATCATACTCAGGATATACGGCGTCACATCTGCCAAGCGGAAATTGACAAACAATACCGCGGGCAGGCCGGAAAATTCCATAAAGGCTAGAACCACTGCCAGGATTGTCATGATCACGACCTGCTTTTTATTCATATCCACCTTTTTCCCATTCATCAGATTTTAGAACCGATTTATCATTCAATTCTTCTTCTTTGCGATAAAGAATGATTTTATCAGCCTTCATAAGCTTTCCTTTTCTCGGCAAACTCCGATCCGTTGTTTTATGGTACCACATGTTTCCTTTTCTTACCAGCTTTGCCGCGGTCTCCATAGAAAACTGTCATGGGGATATGTCCCCGGGGAGCATATACTCATTCTACCTTCACGATCCAGTTGCCAAGGACTTTATTCTTCTTGCCGTAGGCTGTTACGTTCACGGTTCCGGGCGCTTTCCCGTAAACGATCACTTTCTTGCCCTTCTTCTTTACGCTGGCGATCGTCTCATCCTCAACTGTAACTTTCTTAACCTTCTTCCCGACGGGGATCTTTACCTTGCCATCGACTTTGCAGGTATAGTCTGCGAAGATCGGTGGTTCTTCGGGGACGTATACGGTTTTCATGTGTTCCGTACGGGCACCGATATAGCCTGCTTCGTCCGGCTGAAGCGCTGTCATCGTATCAGCATCGTAGCAGACAACACCTTCGTCCAACTCCAGCGTGCCGGAATCGCTGCCGTCCTTCCCTTTCCCGATCCCCTCTGCATCATCGCTGCCATAAGCTTCTACATAGCCTCCGCAGACATATACTTTGCCGCCTGCACCATTACTTCCACCACCGATACCTGCGCCGCCGTTTTCGCCGCCGGTCGCTGTCACGGTTCCACCGTTGATGTTGATCTCTTTACCTGCTACACCGTCTCCGCCACCGATGCCCGCGCCTCTCCGTCCACCGGTTGCTGTCACCTCGCCGCCAGAGATATTAATACTACCGTCTCCTCCACCCATTCCTGCAACGCCATTTCCGCCGCCGATGCCTGCGCCGCCTTCATCGCCATTCGCCGTCACTACACCGCCATTGACGGTAATACAACCATCCTGATCTGTTCCTGCTCCTCTGTCTCCGCCGCCGATGCCTGCGCCGCCGCCATCGCCGTTCGCCGTTACGTTCCCACCGAAGACGGTAATAGAACCTAACATATCCGTTCCTGCACCCCTCCAACCGCCGCCGATGCCTGCGCCGCCCTTATCGTTATTCTCGTTATTCTCCATCACCCGGTCACTAGTACCATTCGCCGTCACTACACCGCCAAAGATGGAAATAGAGCCGTTAAAACCCGTTCCTGCACCCCCGCTTCCGCCGCCGATACCAGCGCTTTTATAGCCGCCGATCGCCGTCACTACACCGCCAAAGATGGAAATAGAGCCGTTAAAATCCGTTCCTGCACCCCCGCTTCCGCCGCCAATACCTGCACCGGATTCACCACCACATGCTATAACATTTCCACCGTTGATAGTAACGGTGCCGCCTGCGCTATAATCTCCGCCGATCCCTGCACAGAAGTCGGGCGCATTAAAGCGTTCATGCTCCGTTGCTCCGGCGTAGAGCGTCCCTGTTCCTCCGCTCTGACCGTAGATGTTGAGCGTTGCTCCTGTGGTAGTAATCCTCCTCTTCGCGTTCAGAGTAATGTGATCACAGAGAATAAGATTCACCCTACCAGAAACCGTGATG
>JAEESA010000334.1 GCA_016286115.1 Lachnospiraceae bacterium | reverse complement strand
TGCGCGGTCAGCAACTTTTTTGTAATCTTCCGGATATGCTTCTTTTGCAGTTACACGCCGCAAGTCTCCGCCTGTTTCATCAGCAATCCAGTGTGCCATTTTATCAAGATTTCCTGACCATGAAAAATAAACTACTAATGTTTTGTTGTTGGATTTTGTAGCATCTTTGTTCTGCGCAAAAAGTCCGCTTGTTGCAGCAATTGTAAAAAGTGCAGTTAAGATAATTGATTTGATTTTCATGTTTTTTCCTCCTTATTTACTCGTGAATCTTCATTCCCAGAATCATTTTGACGATGGACGGGTCAAAGTGATTGATGATTTCGGAGTGTCCCAAATCTTTCTTTGCAACAGCCGCCCTTTCGTCAGCGGTGAGGGAAAAATCCCAGATGTCAAGATTCTGCTTCATGCGGTCAGGGTTCGATGATTTTGGGATAATCACCACTCCGCGCTGAGTGTTCCACCTGAGAGCGACTTGAGCGGCAGTCTTTCCATATTTTGCGCCGATTGCGCTCAGTTCTTTGTCGGTGAATATGCCGTGCTTTCCTTCGGCAAGGGGAGACCACGCCATCGGCACGATATTGTATTCTTTCATCGTTTTAAGAGCGTCTTCCTGTGCAAAGAAAGGACTTAGCTCAATCTGATTTACGGCGGGCTTGATTTCCACGGTTTCGCAGAAGTTCACAAGCACATGGGGGAAGAAGTTTGCCACGCCGATTGCGCGGAGTTTTCCTGACTTGTGGGCCTTTTCCATTGCCCTCCATGAAGCAAAATAATCGCCCATTGCCTGATGCTCAAGATAGAAGTCGATGTAGTCCAGCCCCAATTTTTCAAGAGAAACATCGATTGCCTTTGCAGCGTCCGCCTCGCTCTTCATGTCCTGTACCCAGAGTTTTGACACGATGAACAGTTCTTCCCTCGTGGTAATTCCGTCTGCGATTGCCCGTTTTACCGCGCGTCCCACAGCGTCTTCATTCATGTAAGAAGCCGCTGTGTCTATCAAGCGATAGCCCGCCTTGATTGTCGCATAAACAGTTTCCTCGGCTTTGCCCATGTCTTTCGGCTCGAACATCATCGCGCCGAATCCTTCCAACGGCATTTTTGCCCCAGTGTAAAGTGTTGTGTATTCCATAAAAATTCCTCCAGATATTTATGTGTAAGATGCGCAAGGGATTGTAGCACCTGCGAAGCAGTTCCGAAGCGTAAGCGTAGGAATGAGCCGCGCAAGACGGCGAAGTGCGAAAAGCCCGACCGCCGCTTGCCGGCGGTTGCGCCCAGATTTTATTTTTTAAGCCCAAGCTTTGTAAGCCACTTTTCTACAGACTTGCCGGCACCGCCTTCTGCTTCTTTCATAGAAACTCATACTTCCCACATGAAAAAAGCCAATGGATATAGTATTTACAAGGGGTGGGCCTAAAAAAAAAGATGGCAATACCTTCTGTATTGATGTATAATAGGTTCACCACAAACCACATCAAGGAGATATTGCCATGGGAAAGAATAGCACAAGCGGAGAAAAAACTCAACAGGCCGGGGACGAAAAAACGAAGGAGGAGGTAAAATCGGAAGACCAGAGGCTGTGCGAGCTGTCATCAGACGGATTCATAAAGCGGTTCAAGATAGCGAATATCCTTCATAACTGCGGTGCGCTCAAGGAGAAGGGGGTTCCCGCAATCGAAATCTTCACCTACATGTTCAACCAGATGTTCAGCCCCCTGAGCATGTATTCACAGATGAAGCTCGGTATTTTCCATGAGGGATTCAGAAAGAACACAGTCTACAGGTTCCTGGAGGAGGCCTGCATGAACTGGCACAAAGCCGTCCTGCTGCTGGCGAACTCAATCATCCAGGTTGTCGCCCTGCTGACATCCGGCAGTTCCGGAAGGTTCGCCCTCGTAATCGACGACACCCCGCTAAAGAAATGCGGCAGGAAAATGGAGCTGGTGTCAAAATACTACAACCATGTAAGCAACACATACGAATACGGCTACCGGATCCTGACGCTGGCATGGACCGACGGCGTGACCACAATCCCCGTAAGGTACACGCTGCTGGCATCCCCGGAAGACGGGAACGTGAGGGGCAGGATTGACACGGAAATAGACGGGCGGACGCTCGCCGGAAAGATACGGAGCGAGTCGAGGACATCTATGACCGGGCTCGTCATAGACTTCGTGCGGAAGGCCTTGAAGTCAGGCGTCCGGGCGGATACCGTCCTGTTCGACAGCGGCTTCGCATATCCGCGCACTATCATCAGTCTTGTCAGGGATGTCGGCATCAACGTCATCACGAGGCTCAAGACCGATTTCGTACAGTATTATGAATTCAACGGCGAGCTCAAGACCATCAGGGACATATACAGAACCTGCAGGAAAAGGTGCGGGAAGGCCGCATGGAAGCTCAGCGTGAAGGCAAACCTTCTTGTGCGGGAGGACGGCAGGATAAAGGAGAGGCTCCCCGTTAAACTTGTGTTCGTCTCCAACCGTTCAAAAAGGGATGAGTGGATATGCCTGCTCTGCACTGACGTGAAAATGGAGGAGACTGAGATAATCCGCCAGTACGGGAAGAGGTGGAACATCGAGGTCGTGTTCAAATGCTGCAAGCAGTACCTGAAGTTCGGGAAGGACTTCCATTCGACGTCCTTTGAGGGACAGAACGCGCAGATAGCGATAGCGCTCATGCGGTATATGTTCATAGAGCTTGCGAAAAGGGAGTCGGAGGACGAGAAGGCCTTCGGGGAACTGTTCCTGCATGGTTGCCAGGACATGCAGGACATAACCCTGGGACAGTCCGTCGGACTGATAATGTCACTTTTCGCTGATGCGATGAAAAGCGTTGCGGGACTAACGGACGAGCAGGTGGAGAAAGTCAAGGGTTATGTCGTCTCCGCCATGCCGGGGTATCTTCTCAGGACTTTGTCTCTGGCAAACGGAATCAGGCAGGCCGCATAGTTATTCACCGAGGAATATTTTGTTATATAGCAACATTTTGTATTGCAATTTCATATGGTTTTGTATGGGAAGTATGAGTAATTCGTAGGAACCCGGCACGTTAAGCAGGTCGAAGGAGGTCTTACATGAAAAAAACGTTCTCGCAGGGGGATGCGGAGAAGGTTCTGAG
>JAEESA010000333.1 GCA_016286115.1 Lachnospiraceae bacterium | reverse complement strand
GCCCGGAGCGGCCGGACGGCCATCGCGTGAAGGATTCCCCCGCGGATCCCGTATATTTGAAATACTTCGGGGAGGCGGTGGAGGCGCTGGGGCGCCGGTTCGATCCCGATCCCACGCTGGATGTGATGGATATCTCTATCACCGGCGCGTGGGGCGAAGGCCACAAGTGCGATACGTACCCAAGAGAGGCGCCGGAAGCACTGGTTGACGTCTATACGCGCTCCTTCCCCAATACCTGCCTTATCGGGCAGGCCGCCGCACCGTGGCTGAGCATATACGCCAACAAAACAAGGCCCTGCGGCTGGCGGGGCGACGGCGTGGGAGAAGAATACCACATGACGGTAAAATATCCTAACGTCGTTTCTCAGCACCCCGACCTGTGGAAAACGGCGCCGGTCTCGTTTGAATGCTTCTGGTGGCTTTGCGAATGGCAGCGCCGAGGCTGGGATCCGGACGAGATCATTGAAAAGACCCTCTCGTGGCACTTGAGCACCTTCAACGCCAAGAGCTTTCCGATCCCGGACGAATGGAAACCGAAGATCGATGCCTGGATCGCCAGAATGGGCTACCATTTCGTGCTGCGTGAATTCGAGTACCCGGAAACCGCCGAAGCGGGGGATACCCTGCAGTTGAGCCTGCGGGTGGAAAACCGCGGCGTGGCGCCCATTTACCGCAGCATCCCGCTGCGGCTGCGCCTGAAAGCGGAAAACAGAGAATTTGTTTATACAACCGACGTGGAAGTCCGCGCGTGGCTGCCGGGCGAACACACGGCGGAATTCAGCGTCCCCCTGCCCGGCGATCTTCCCGCTGCCGTATATGAAACCGGCCTTTCCATTTCGGGAGAAAACACCCCCGTGGTACTGTGGGAAACCAAAGGTGAATCGGACGGGCCTTTCCTGAAAACCGGAAGAATAGAAATTACCCGGTAGAAAAAAATGGATTTTTGAGGATGATACAAATGAACTACAGGATAATTGACAGAGAGACGTACTACCGCAAAGGCGTGTACCGTCACTTTACGGAAGACTGCAAATGCTCCGTTTCCATGACGGCGAGAATCGACGTCACGGACCTTGCCGCGTATTCCGAAAGGACGGGAACCAGGTTTTACATCAACTTTTTATATCTCCTGTCAAAGGTCCTCAACTCGCGCGACGATTACAAAATGGATTATCTGTACAACACGGACGAGCTGATTTGTTACGACGTGATCAACCCCTGCCATTACGTTTTTCCCGCGGATACCGAGACCTGCACGACGGTACATTCCTACTATTACGAGGATTATAAAAAGTTTTATGAAAACGCCCTGCGCGATCTGGAAAACGCGAAGGCCGACCGTGCGTACCGGTATGACAGCGATAAGTATCCCAACTGGTTCGACGCTTCGTATATTTCCTGGCTGTCCTATGATTCGCTGAATGTTGAGCTGCCGGACGGATATCTGCATTTTGCTCCGATCATCAACTGGGGAAAATACCGGGAGGAAAACGGCAGGCTTATGATGCCGGTGAGCGTCCGCCTGAATCATGCGATAGCGGACGGATTTCTCGTGGCAAACGTGTACAGGCTGCTGGAGAAGGAAATGGCTGTGTTCTGTAGAAGCGGGGGATGAACAGATGAAGATAGAGCATATTGCTATGTATGTGAATGATTTGGAAGGAGCCCGAGCTTTCTTCGTAAAGTATCTTGGTGGGGTGTCAAATGATGGATATCATAATGAATTAACGGGATTCAGATCATACTTTATCACTTTTGATGACGGGGCAAGACTTGAGATCATGAATAAGCCCTCTATGGAAGATTCAGCAAAGATAGTCAATCGTACAGGGTATATTCATATAGCATTTTCAGTTGGAAGTGCTGAAGAGGTTGACCGTCTGACAAGAGTATTTCGAGAAGATGGATATGAAGTGATTAATGGTCCTCGAACAACAGGTGACGGATATTATGAAAGCTGTATTATCGGCGTAGAGGGAAATCAGATAGAGATCACAGTTTGAATGTAAAGATTTATCTGGAAGGAAGACTGAAATATGAGATTGAGCGCTTCACAGACAGTGGTGACTGCGAGATCATGTATTACCGATCAACCGACCCGGACATGTAAGGAGGACTGGCGAGATGGGTTACATTACCAGGACCAGGCCGGAAAACAATGAGAGGGCACTTTTTTTGTCACTCACAAAAGAAGGCGAAGCGCTGAAGGAAAAAGCCTTGGATGTTCCGAAGGCCTAAGTGGCATTTCTGGGTATCAAAGGATAAGAGGAGAGACTGATATGGAATTTACCATGATTGAAGCAGGCTGGCTTTCGATATTGCCGCCGCTCATTGCGATCGTTCTGGCGCTGATCACAAAAGAGGTTTATTCATCACTTTTCATCGGCGTGTTTTCCGGAATGCTGATCTATGCTTTTTCAACGGGCGGTTCGATCATATCCGCAACTTCCATGACCTTTGACATGATGTATTCAAAGATTGCGGATAACGCATATATGATCATTTTTCTGGCGCTTCTGTGGGCAGTGGTGATGCTGGTTTCCCGTTCGGGAGGAAGCCTTGCTTACGGGAAGTGGGCAGGAAAGAAGATAAGGAATAAAAGGGCTGCTGCTTTTGCAACATCATTGCTTGGTATATTGATCTTTATCGATGACGGGTTCAACTGTCTTACGGTGGGAACGGTAATGAGACCTATCACCGACAGACTCCGTATTTCGAGAGAAAAGCTTGCATATATAATAGACGCAACGGCTGCTCCGGTATGTATCATCGCTCCGGTCTCAAGCTGGGCTGTTGCAGTTGCAAGTGAAGTCAGTGATACGAACGGATTTCACGCTTTTCTCGCTACGATCCCGTATAACTTCTATGCCCTCATGACAATACTGATGGTATTTGTCATCTCCTTTACCGGAAGGGATTTCGGTCCGATGAAGAAAGCAGAGCAGACGGCACTTAAGGACGACATTGAAAACGTTGAGAGCGCAGGATCAGGTGACAGTAAGGGAAAGGTGATCGATCTGGTCCTTCCGATCTTTGTTCTTATCATATGTGCGATACTCGGTATGGCATATGTCGGCGGATTCTTTGAGGGCGTGGGCTTCTCAGAGGCGATCGGATATAATCCGACAGCAGGGCTATCCC
>JAEESA010000332.1 GCA_016286115.1 Lachnospiraceae bacterium | reverse complement strand
TTTATCAGCTCGAACTTCAGCGACAATACGGAGGAGACCTACGGGGAGTGGAATACCACGCTGGAGGTCCTGGGCCGTCATTCCATGTTCCTGAATAATGTCATTGGCGAACACATTAAAAACAGGTGCGAACGGGTTGCTCTTTCAAAGATGGCGCGGATGGAACAGGAGGCCGAGATCGAGTTTGTTGCCGAGCAGCCCGAAACCAAAATGCTTTATCCCATACCCGGAAATGAACACCTTCTGGAATACGATCTCAGTTTTATCTGCTATGAAAAAGGGACAGAGAGAGGCACGATCACAGGGGCTCTCCTGATCCAGAAGGCAGGGGACACGCTCTATCCGGTTTTGATCTATGGCACAGACGCGATGACCATCATGGGACTGATGCGATCCGCCGTGTTGGCCGCGGAAAAAAGATATGATCACAGACAGCAATTCCGGGTCATCATCAGAGACAGAAAAAGCCGTGAGCCGGGCCACCATGTGCTGATGCTGCCGAAGCTTCTGGACGATATCTTTCAGATGAACCGTCCCGGCTTCGGCCGCCACACGAAAGCTTATATTACGAAGTCTCTGGAAGAAACAAACGGGGCATCCGATATGGACGACCCGTTTGATTGGAAGGTGGATCTGGATTATTAAGGAAACGATGATCTTTTACCAGTCATCTCCGTAGTCATCATACCCGTAATCATCGTATCCGTAATCATCATACGAGTCGTAGTCGTCGTATGAATCGTCATAGTAATCGCCGGGATCGGAGTAGTCTTCTTCGTAGTATTCGTCATAATCGTCGTAGTAATCGCCGGGATCGGAGTAGTCTTCTTCGTAGTATTCGTCATAATCGTCGTAGTAATCGCCGGGATCAGACCAATCGTAGTCGTAGTAGTCGCCGGGATCGGACCATTCGACGTAATCCCAGTCAAGGTCCTCATCCCATCCCGCGTCGTTACTTTCATAGATCATGCCGTCTTCGGTGTAGAAGTCTCCTTCATACCCGTAGTAGATATTGTCATATCCGTTCCAGTACCAGATATAGCCATCGATATCCGTCCAGAAGAAGGGTTCGATGATGCAGCCGGCACAGCTCTGTGAGCTCGCTCCGGCGTTGTTGACCAGCTTCACGGGAGCATAACCGCCGGAAGGAGCCTGCGTCTGGGAAACGGGCTTGGTATTGGCGATCGGCTTGCCTGCATTGGCGTTGGTCTGTCCGTTTCCGGCCATGGCAAGAAGCTCCTGATACGCCTGCAGCGCGGCCTGCGAATCCGGAACCGAAGTGCCGGCCGTTGTCCATCCGTTGTCCGGATATTCGACCTCATCCAGGATCCGGTCATTGAGCGCCAGATAGGAATCCAGGTTGTGCGGCGCCGCGATCACGACGTTTGCGATCGTGCAGTGATCCACATACCGGACCGTGACTGCTCCGGCGACCTCGTACTGGTCCGCAAAGAAAGTTCCCGGCTGTAATGTGCACAACAGCGTCATCTCATAATAATTCCCACCGTTGAGGAACTCATAAACATGCGCTTCCACGAGGTTGTCCTTGAAGAAGAGGTCTGCCATGTTTTTTCCGAACATCTGTATATAGGATTTGGCAACAAATTCACCCTTCTGCAGATATTTCTCTTCGGTTTCATTCCATGAGGTCACGGAGCAGCCGATAACGCTGTGGCGGTCATCTTCTTCATGCCCTTCTCTTACGGTAACAGGCCCGAGCCAGGGCGAGTTTTCATTGCTAAGCGAGGAAAGCACTTCCATGGTTTCCGGATAATGGAAGGTCACGCCGCTCACGTTTGCCGGACTGAAGCTCTGCGTCATCGGATCAAACGGCGTAGGCATATCATGCACGGGAACGGAAGAAACTTTCTTCATTGCGAGCTCGGAATAGTCCACCATATGAAGGGTTCCATCTTCGTAGAGCAATAATTCCAGCTGCCCGCCGTCGTTTCCCCTGATCACGATCTTCCCGTTTTCATAGGTATAGGTCTTCACATAGGAGAACCGGACCGAATCGTTTGCGTCCGTAGAAGCCACATAGATCCGGTTTGTTTTTTCGGGGATATAGAACATGTAATTATTGTCCCCTTCCACGTCGCTGGTCCAGGTGCCGTAATACTCCTGCAGCGGGTAACCGAGTGCCTGCGGAACGGAATCGATCCGGCTTAAGAGATTGCCGTCGTAGTCCTTCAGCTGGTCTCCGTCGGGGTTAAAAACAGAATAATCATCCTCATTGTATTTGCTGTAGAGGGATAAGAGATCGCCGTTCATTTTCGCGGTTCCAAGCCCCAGAATATTGCCTGTGGAATCGAGAAGCATCCAGCTGTCATCATCCTTTAAAGCCAGGTAATTCGTGCTGTCGTCGTACTTCCAGTTTCCCGCGAAGGCAAGCACCGGATCCACCTCTTCCGTAACGGCTTCCTCCGTTGATGCCGCTTCGGCGGCCGCCTTATCGTCCTGCTTGCCGCAGCCGGCACCGAATGCGATGACCGCAGACAAAGCTACCATTGGCATGATCTTCCATAATTTCATCATCTTTACTCCTTTCAGACAAAGAGTCTTTTTCGCCGTTCACATTATATGCCCTTAAATTGAATTCGTCAAAGACAAGATGGTGTTGGTTAAAGATCCATGATATAATGTTGTTAATCTTATAAATTTAGGTGAAAAACATGCATGTTACGGGGATAGGAAGTGCTGATCAGGAGACATTCCGATAACATGAAAGCATATGGGATCAGCATATAAAGTTTTTTGCAAGAAAGGTAGTAGCTTATGTCAAAGATCAAAAGAGGAGCCATAGCATTATTAGCCGTATTCATGATCCTGCTTTCGCCGGTTTCGGCGTTTGCCGCGGCACAGGCAGGGAATCTGAAGGAACTGCTGGGGATCATCCGGGATAACGGCCTGAACAGGGTTGAGGAATTTGAAGTGGAATATACGGGGGATAAGTCGGATGTCAAATCCCTGAAGCAGCAGATCAATCTGATCTATTATCTGGACGAGCTTGCGCTTCTGGACGATCCGACTACCGATGAAGACGCGGATTATCTGTCCGGAAATGTAAACATCGATCAGGTAAATCTCTCCATCAGCGGAAATACGCTTTCTTTCTACATTCCGTATTTTGAGAACCTCAACCAGACTGCTT
>JAEESA010000331.1 GCA_016286115.1 Lachnospiraceae bacterium | reverse complement strand
TCTGGCAGCCTGCTGGGGAGCCTTATATATATGCATAGCGGCATGGACTTTTCTTCTGGGAAGAGCCGGCCTCGGAAATGTTCTGATCATCATAAACAATCTTGTTCCGATCGCGATGGGACTGTTTACCGCCTGGTTTGAAAAATGGTACCCGGCATGGAAGGCCAGGGGAAAAAGGTCTTAAGGAGCTGAATAATGAATAAACAAATACTGTTTTACGGAGATTCAAATACCTATGGCTACGACCCGCGAGGCTTCTTCGGCGGACGATATCCGGCGGAGCACAGATGGACAGATATTCTGGCGGAGGATCTGCGGGATACATGGGAAGTCTATGCCGAAGGCCGGAACGGAAGAATGATCCCGACGGCGCCGGAATACCCGGAAGTAAAACGGGTGATCGAAGCCCATAACCCGCTGCATATCTTCGCTGTGATGCTCGGCACCAATGATATCCTGTTCGGAAACCGGTCAGGGATCAGCCTTCCGACTAAGAATATGGGAGAGTTTTTACAGTTCCTCTCCTCGCTTCCGACGATCGCAGCCGGGAAGACGAAGATCCTTCTGATCGCGCCGGTTCCGATCCAATCTGCCGGAGACCCGGTCTATCAGGAATTCGCCAACCTGTCACAAAACCTTGTCACAGCCTACAAGGATCTTTCCGAGACCCACAACACACTGTTCCTTGACACCTCCGGCTGGGGAGTGGAGCTTGCCTATGACGGAGTGCACTTCACTGAAGCCGGGAGCCACGTGTTTGCTGAAAAGATGGGAACATATCTGAAACTATGCACTGCAGATATTACATAAGAGCGTAGGATCTGACGTCCTTTGCTTCGTTCATCCAACCCTCTGATCCATATTGAACACTACCTTCCAGGAATCCCCTTCGAGAGCCCATGTAGTGGTAATGTGGAATGTTCCTGCCAGGTCCTTTTTCGCTCATCTTCGACGTCCATTTTCAGAACATAATGCACCTGAAATGATTTGATATACTATCCTGCAGCAGGAAGCTAACGAATGTTAGCTCAATTGTAGTTATGACCCGTTAACTTATCAAGGCGAAAATACCGCCAGCCGTACTTTCTAATATTGTTATTGGTTTTGCATATTTTCCTCGTGTCCCAAAACACTTTCTTTTCGGGAGAGAGAAGCGTAAAATGAAAAGCATCCAAGGGAGATTAATCGAGGGAAATGGAAGAATTAAGGAAACGCGCCGAAGAAAGTATACAGAAAACGTATCATAAGCGGCTTTTTTCACCGTTCGCAAAGGCGTGTAAGAAATATAAGCTGATTGAAGACGGGGATCATATCGCCGTATGCATATCCGGTGGTAAGGATTCCACGCTTATGGCGAAGCTTTTTCAGGAGATCAAGCGCCACCGGCAGAAGGAATTTGATCTGACTTTTCTTGTGATGGATCCCGGTTACAACAAAGAAAACCGGGCGTTGATCGAAAGCAACGCGCAGGCGCTCGGAATCCCGATCACTATTTTTGAGAGCACTATATTTGATGCTGTTGATACGATAGAGAAAAACCCCTGTTATCTGTGCGCCAGGATGAGGCGCGGACATTTGTACAGTAAAGCAAAAGAACTGGGGTGCAACAAGATAGCGCTCGGGCATCATTATGACGATGTGATCGAAACGATCCTGATGGGAATGATCCATGGCGCTCAGATCCAGACGATGATGCCGAAACTCCACAGCACAAATTTCGAGGGTATGGAGCTTATCCGGCCGATGTATCTTGTCCGGGAGGCAGATATCTGCGCATGGAGAGATTATAATGACCTGCATTTTCTTCAATGCGCCTGCCATTTCACGGATACCTGCACCACCTGCCATGAGGATGGTACGACATCAAGCAAACGCCTGGAAACAAAGAAACTCATCGCGGAACTGAAGAAGACGAATCCGTATATCGAGTCCAATATTTTCAGCAGTGTGGAAAATGTCAACCTGGATACCGTGATCGAGTATAAGAAAGGTGGCGTAAGGCATAATTTCTTGGATGAATACTGAGAAAGGAGCAGAAATGATCTTATTTATTAATGCATGTGTTCGCAAGCAGTCAAGGACGCTTCGATTGGCCAAACAGCTGTTAATCCGGCTCAAAGGAGAAATAAAGGAAGTACGGCTTGAAAATCTTAAGTTTCCTGTAGTAAATGAAGAGTTTATTGTTCATCGAGATGAATTGAAGAATGCGGGAAAATATGATGATCCCTTATTTGACCTTGGAAGAGATTTTGCAGCAGCCGATCTGATCGTTATCGCAGCCCCCTATTGGGATCTCTCTTTCCCCGCGATGCTGAAGCAATATTTTGAACAGATCAATGTTCTCGGACTGACATTTACTTATTCGGAAACCGGCGCTCCCAAGGGGCTTTGCAGGGCAAAAAGCTTGTATTATGTGACAACAGCCGGTGGTCCTATTCTGTCTGATGATCCGGGATTTGGATATGTAAAAATGCTTGCCACAGCTTTTTATGGGATTGAAGAAGTACACCAGATCAAGGCAGAAGGGCTCGATATTTATGGTGCAGATGTTGAAGAGATCCTCAACAGTGTTGACATTTGATTGCCGAAAGCAGAACGTGCGGCCGGCCGATCATATATATTCAGCACATAAACCCGCCGGATGATTACTTCTTCCTGGAAGGCACGCATGGCGTGGAAATTTCCGACAGGATCAAACCCCAAGACGGAGACAAGGTCATAATCAAGCATTTCCCTAACAGTTTCCTGGAAACCGAACTGGATGATCATCTGAAGTCGCTTGGGGTTGACACGCTGATCGTATGCGGAATGATGACACATATGTGTATTGATACTACAGTCAGAGCGGCTATGGATTACGGATATCAGGTAAAACTTGCTGCAAATGCCTGTGCAACCATGGATCTTGAAATAGCAGGAGAGATCATACCGGCTGACATTGTTCAAAAAACGTTTATCGCCTCTATGGAAGGTGTATTTGCGACTGTGATCTGAGTGGCAGGGATAAGCCAGCATGCAGAAATGAATGAAAACATTGCGATAGATGCTAAGAATTATTCCCGGTATCATATCGCAAGAATAGTAAATGTCTCATTTGAAAGTACGTTGTATAACCCTCCCGTATATTTCCCCTTGGTAGGGCAGAACTCAC
>JAEESA010000330.1 GCA_016286115.1 Lachnospiraceae bacterium | reverse complement strand
GGAGTTTGAGGTGTTTGGCGCGGAGAAATTGTTTACACATGGCGATACTTAAGGATCCGGCTTGTGAGACCATTATCGAAAGAGCAGAGCGTGGATCCGTGGGGGCGAAATATAAAGAAAAGACTTGCCATGAGGGGGGAGAGATGCTATAATACTGCGTATCGGTCTGAGCCGAAGAGATTTTAGGAGGTTATAACAGGCATGGATGTGTTAAAAATAGTACTTACGATTGCCTTTGTCGTCATCAGTGTTTTACTTACCATCGTTATTCTTTTGCAGGAAGGTCGGTCCGCAGGACTGGGAGCGATCCAGGGTGTTGCCGATACCTACTGGGGAAAGAATAAGGGGCGTTCCGCGGAAGGGATGCTTGTCAAGTTCACCCGCTTCGCTGTGGTCGCATTTTTGGTGATCGCTGCGGTATTGAATATCGGGGTGTTCGCGTAAGAACAAGGAGATGAAAAGGCTGTCGCATTGCGGCGGCCTTTTTTATTCGCAGGGCTGCGTAAGGAAATATTTCGCCCAAGAGCGAACGCAGCCCGCGCGGCGAGCAGGCACATGCAGGGGGGAAGTGTTATGAAACAGGAAAGAAAGCTTATCGCAAACAACAAGAAAGCGGCGCACGAATACTTTTTTGAAGAGAAGTATGAAGCCGGCATCAGCCTCCACGGCACGGAGGTCAAATCCGTGCGCATGGGAAAGTGCAGCATCAAGGAGGCGTATGTCCATATCGAGAAGGGGGAAGTGATCCTTCATGGCTGCCATGTGGCGCCTTATGAAAAGGGTAATATCTTCAACCGCGATCCGCTGCGTCCGAAGAAGCTCCTTTTACATAAGCAGGAGATCCGTAAACTCGCGCAGAAGGTGAAGGAGGCGGGGTACACGATCGTTCCGACTTCCGTCTACCTGAAGGGAAGCCTCGTGAAGGTGGAGATCGCGCTTGCCAAAGGGAAGAAGCTCTATGATAAGAGGGCGGACATCGCCAAGAAGGATATGCGGCGCGAGACCGAGAGGGATTTCAAGGTCAAGAATCTTTACTAATTGTTTATTGAAGATTGTTCCTATGAGAGATAGAATAGAGAAGAGCGGTAATTTATAGTTGGGACAGTCAAAAGAGCCTGCTGATGAGGACGAAAAAAGTCCGGGCGGCTGCATGACAGGGAGGAGCCTTAATGAAACTGAAATTTGTAAAGATGCATGGCTGCGGAAACGATTATATTTATGTGGACTGCACAAGGAACGATCTGAAGGATGAGAACAATCTTGCGGTCCGGCTCAGCGACCGGCATTTCGGGATCGGGGCCGACGGGCTGATCCTGATCCGCAAGTCCGATAAGGCGGATTTTAAGATGAGTATGTATAATGCGGACGGATCCGAAGGAAAGATGTGTGGGAACGGGATCCGCTGCGTCGGAAAGTTTGTTTATGACCATGGCCTGATCGCCAAGAACAAGGTATCGATCGAGACGCTGTCGGGGATTAAAACGCTGAACCTGACGGTCAGCAATGGAAAGGTGGAAAGCGCCCGGGTGGATATGGGAAAGCCGGTGCTTACGCCGGAAAAGATCCCGGTGCTGGCGCCGGAGGGGGCAACACAGGTCATTGGCGAAGTGCTGCAGATGGACGAGGAAACCTCCGGAGAAGTAACCTGCATCTCCATGGGCAATCCGCACTGTGTGATCTTTGTGGAAAATGTGGAAGACCTGAATCTGGAATACCTTGGGCCGAAGTTTGAAAACCACGAGGTCTTCCCGGAACGGGTGAATACGGAATTTGTACAGGTGCTTTCGGAAACCGAGATCAAAGTCCGGGTCTGGGAAAGAGGTTCCGGCGAGACGCTGGCCTGCGGAACCGGCGCCTGCGCGGCTGTTGTGGCTACTGTTTTGAACGGGCTCACGGGACGGGGCGTATTGGTACATCTTCCCGGCGGGGATCTCAATATCGAATACGACCAGGCAAATGACAGGGTCTTCATGACCGGACCCGCAGAGACAGTATTCTCCGGAGAGATTGAAATATGAAGCTGGAAAAGCTGACGGAAAAACTCTCCGTGAAAAGCGTGCACGGAGAATTAGATAAAGAGATCGCGCGGCTGATCTACGACTCCCGTAAAGTGCGGGAGGGAGACCTTTTTGTATGCATCGCGGGCGCGAATTTTGACGCCCATGAAAAAGCGGCGGAGGTGGCAAATGCCGGAGCGGCTGCGATCGTGGCGGAGCGTGAGATCACGATCCCTGAGGACAGCCAATGCACCGTCTTCTATGTGGAGAACACAAGGGAAGCGTTGTCCCTGCTTTCCGCGGCGTGGTTTGACTATCCCGCTGATAAGCTGAAGACCATCGCCGTGACCGGTACGAAGGGTAAGACCAGCACGACATACATGATCCGGGACATCTTAGAGAGCGTCGGAATCCGCTGCGGCCTCATCGGAACGATTGAAACGATCGCCGGAACCGTCCGGAAACCGAACCTGAACACGACCCCCGAATCCTACGAGATCCAGGAAGCTTTCGACACGATGGTGAAGAACGGCGAGGAAGCCGTTGTGATGGAAGTCTCCAGCCAGGGCCTGATGCTCGGGCGTGTGCACGGGATCACCTTCGACTACGGGTGCTTTACGAACCTCTCGCCGGATCACGTCGGGCCGAATGAACATAAGGATTTTGACGATTACAAATACTGGAAAAAGCAGCTGTTTCAGCAGTGCCGCACCGGGATCTTTAACATCGACGATCCCCATTGGCGCGAAATGGCGGAGGGAGCGCCCTGCAAGGTCGAGACCTTCGGCCTCGCGGAGGAAGCGGATTACCGCGCGACGGATCTGGCCCGGTTTTCCGGAAAAGGGTATCTCGGGACCAGATACAAGGTCAGTGGAAAAGTGTCCGCTGAAGTGGAGCTTCGCCTCCCCGGCAGCTTCTCGGTCCACAACTCCCTGATGGCGATGACCGTGAGCCTTCACTTCACGGACAACCTGAAACGGATCAAGGAAGCGCTGCAGAATGTGCGGATCCGTGGACGCGTCGAGATCATCCCCGTGAAAGAGGAATACACCGTGATGATCGATTACGCGCACAACGCGGTGGCGCTGGAAAGCCTCTTGCATACGATCCGCGAATACGAACCGAAACGCATCGTGACGTTGTTCGGCTGCGGCGGGAACCGCG
>JAEESA010000329.1 GCA_016286115.1 Lachnospiraceae bacterium | reverse complement strand
TGCTGTCAAACTACAACAGATAACAGATTAAAAACTCCCCGACAGATATCTGCCGGGGAGTTAAGTATCGTCAGGTTTAGCATAAATGGAGTACCCGAACATGGATTTTCCCTCGGAATGGTTTGAACCGGAAGTCAGAGAAGGGTTTTTTGTCAACGGAATGATGAAACGGGCGTGGGCTGCGCAGCTCGACGTTCTCGCGGAGATCGACCGGGTCTGCGTGCGCCATGGGCTGCAGTGGTTCGCAGACTGCGGGACGCTGCTCGGCGCTGTTCGCCACGGCGGTTTTATTCCCTGGGATGACGACATTGATATCTGCATGCTGCGGGATGATTATAAGAAATTTCAGGAAGTGGCTGAGGCCGAGCTGCCCAAGGATTTCGTTGTGATGGATTACCGCAAGGAGGGCTTTCATGAGCTTCTTACCTATGTGGGAAGCGGCAGCAGCATCCGCATGGACGAGGAGTATTTTTCGAAGTTTCACGGCTTTCCGTTTGTGGCGGGCATCGACATCTTTCCTCTGGATTTCGCCTCGCCGGATCCCGAAGAGGAGGAGCGGCGCACGGAGCTCGCCAACCTGCTGCAGTCCGCAGCAGGCTGCGTGGAAAAGGAGAACCCTCTTTCAAGGGAGACCCTTTCTCTGCTGAAGCAGATCGAGAGCACGCTGCACTGCCGCCTGGATCATAAAAAATCCCTGAAGGTCCAGCTCATGGATCTGACGATCTCTCTTTATGATAAATACGACCGGTCCACCACCGACGAGATCTTCCTGCTCCCCTATTGGATCGACTACCATAACCACCGCTACCGTCTGGAGTGGTTCGGATCGAGCGTCCTGCTGCCTTTTGAGACCGGGACGATCCGTGTTCCCGCCATGTACGAGGCGGTTCTTCGCACCGAATACGGTGCAAACTATATGACACCGGTCGTCGGGGGCGCAGTCCACGGTTATCCCTTCTATTCCGCGCAGGAGACCGTATTGGCGGAGCATCTCGGCGCATCTTACCCGTTCCGGTATTTCTGGGATCCGCAGGATCCCGGCCGTCCGGAGGTCGAGCCGAATTGCGCTGATGTCCTCTTCTTCCCCTATAAAGCAGACTATTGGCCTTCCATGCGTTTTGCCTATGAAGAAGAATTGAAAGACCCGTCACAACAGGTCCGGGTGATCCCGATCCCCTGGTTTGATAAAAATCCGGACGGTTCGCTCGGAGAAGGGCACTATGAAGCGGAGCGATTTATGAAGGAGGTGCCGGTCGAATCCTTCCAGTCCTATGACTATGACCACAGGCGCCCTTTAAAGATCTACATCCAGGCGCCCTTTGACGATAAGGATTACACGATTTCCGTTCACCCTGTCTTTTACGCGCGGAATTTGAAGAACATGACAAAAGAGCTGATCTATATTCCGTGTTTCCTGCCGAAGGAAGAGATCCTTCGCTCCGTACCGGGGCAGATCTCCCTCAGCCACCTCGTCACGCTTCCCGGCGTGGCACAGGCAGATAAAGTCCTTCTGCCCTCCGAAGAGTTGTGTTCGATCTATCTTGAAGCGCTTATAAAATGGGCCGGAGAAGATACAAAAGGGATCTGGGAGAAAAAGATTCTCTGCCGGGCTCCGGCACCGGCGGAACCTGAAGAAACCAAACCCGGGAAGAAGACCATCCTTTATGTGACCGGGATCAGTTCTCTCTTTGAGCATCGGGAAAAGGCGCTTTCAAAGATCCGGCGTGTTCTGGATCTTTTCCGCGAGGAAAAGGAACGGATCTCTCTGCTGTGGGCGCCCTCGTTCCGTTTGGATGATCCGGCTTTGGCAAAGGGTCCTTTAGCGAATGGCTTAGCGGATCTGGTTGAAGAATATAAAAAAGACCCTGTGGGTCTTTTGGATGAGTCGGGATCGCCGGGCGAAGCTGCGCTTGCCTGCGACGCCTACTACGGGGATCCCGGCCCTCTCGTCATAAAATTCCGGGAGGCCGGAAAACCCGTTATGCTTCAAAATGTAGAAGTCTGATCTTTTATCTGATCGTCACCTTGAGGCTGTCCGTCGGCTCGGTCTCATAATTCAGGAAAAGGTAAAGCGTGGTGGATTCTCCCTTTTTCCCGTTGACCTTAATGTAGTATTGCCCGTTGTCTTCGATTGCCTCCGCCACGGTGGAATCATCGGATTCAAACCGGAGATACACGCTGTCATCGCGGTTTGCTATATTCAGTCCCGCTTTTGCGCCGACCAGAAGATCCACGGAATCGAGCTGGATCTCCGGTTTCCGTAGCTTGAATTTCATGGACAGCGTTCCCGCCGGCTCATAAGAGCCTTCCTCTGTCAGATACCGGAAGATCACCTGCAGCTTCGCCGCGCCGTTCTTACCGGGCGTTACGGTGCCGTCTCTGTCCACCGCAAAAACCGTCTTTTTGGAAGACTTGTATTTCTTCACTTCCAGGCCCATGTCCTCAAGTTCATAGTAATCCGGAAGATAGCCCTCCAAGCTGAAGGTCTCATTTGTCCGCCAGGTCGTCTCTCCCTTAAACCGGACCTTTTTGACCGTCACATCAAATGTTTTCACATCGCTGATCGCTCCGCCGGGTGTTGCCGAGATCGTACAGCTTCCCTTCTTGACCCCTGTCACCACGCCGTCCGGCGTGACCGTCGCCACTTCCGGATTGCTGGAGGTCCATATCGCGGGGGTGAATTCCGTTACCGAAGGTTTCATGTTCACGGTGGCGCCCCGGACCACAACCCGGTCTCCGCCATCATAGATATTGCCGGCATATTTGTCCCAAAAGCCTTTGGCAAGATCCGCTCTGGTATTGCTCGTGCCCGGATCATCCGGCCGTTCATACACATCGCAGAAGATGTGGCCGGCCTTCTTTGCACCGGCTTTGGTATTCGGAACCGCGCGCAGCTGCGCAAGCGTGTCCAGGCTGTCGGCGGTCAGGACTTCCATTTCATACTTCATGAACAGAAGCTGCGATTGCAGTTTTTTCACCTTCAGACCGTTATTGGAACAATAGTTCTTCAGATTCTGAAGCCGCCCTCCGGTCCACTGGCATAAACCGTAGGCTCCGCTGTAATCGTTCACCGCCTGCGGATCATACGCCGATTCCACATAGATATTGGCAAGCACGCCACAGCTGGCCGCTGTGTTCAGCCCCATGGTATCTCTGGCAAACAG
>JAEESA010000328.1 GCA_016286115.1 Lachnospiraceae bacterium | reverse complement strand
CCGTACCGCCGCGGATTCTCCGGTCATGGAGGCCTGGTTCACCATGGCTTCACCAGCTGTTACCTCGCCATCGAACGGGATCATGTTCCCCATGTGCACGATCACGAGATCACCGCAGACGATCCTGTCGGCATCCGTCAGAACCGCTCCTTCCTCTCCGGCCAGCCACACTTTTTTAATATTCAAAGACATCCGTCTTGCCAGATCGCTCACGGAGCGTTTGTGTGTCCATTCCTCCAGAGTATCGCCAATCTTCAGCAAAAACATAACGCCGGATGCTGTTTTGTAATCTCCGGTCAGCATTGCTGCAGTGATGGCGGCCGCATCCAGCAGCTCCACCTTAAGCCGCCTGGTCTTCAACGTTTTTAAACCGCGCCAGATAAATCCGATGGCCTTGATTCCGTCCCAGATGAGTCGGATCGGGCGCGGCAGCAAAAACCTTTTTGTGAAATGCCAGATCACGGAGGTTATGATCCGCTCCCGGTACATGGCCGTCGCTTCCCTTCCGGAGTTTTCCAGAACACTTTCCGGTACACACGCGGTTTCAAAGGAAAAACCAAGTAACAGAGCGATTGCCCGTTCTCTCCCGCAGGTAAAGACGATCACCGCATCTGCGGTTCGTTCATATACATGTGCTTCTTTGATCTCCGGACAGCTTTGAAGATAATACTCCAGAATATCTGCCTCCCGGAAGCTCAGCCGCTTCATGGGAAGATGCACCCGCAGCCTCGATTTTATTTCATGCTTAATGGTAAAGTTCATTCTGCTTCCTTAATCTCGTTTTCCGCTTCCTTTGCGGCTTTTTCTTCATTGATCGCTTTTGCTTCAGCGTAGATATCGGAACAGTTCTCTGCCAGCACCGATACCTGATCCACTACGGAATCCTTTGCTCTGAGTATGCCTGCCGTGCAATGGGCATAAACCTTTTTCGCGCCCTTCGAGGACAGGATCTTGATTCCCTCCAGTCCGAACAGTGTCCCCAGTGCAAACCACAAAAACCTTTTTCCTTTCATGCGATGACCTCCTGTTTTGTTTTTTTCTTTTTTACCGGCTTAGCCGTCTTTTTCCCTTTACAGAATCTGACAAGGCAGTCGCAGGTTTCATCACTGATCACGCGTTCGATCCTGCATGCATCCATCATGGCTGTCTGTTCGCTTACCCCGATATCCACAAGTGCTTTTGTCAGTAACCGGTGTCTTTTGTACACTCTTTCCGCGAACGCTTTTCCCGCATCCGTAAAGATTATGTATCCCTTGTCTCCGAAATAGATCATCTTCTTCTCGCACAGCCTTTTCATCGCATTGCAAACACTGGGTTTTGAAACACCGAGCTCCCTTGAAACATCCACGGACCGCACATATCCCTGCTTTTTCTGCAGGATCAGGATACTTTCCAGATAATCCTCGGAAAGATTTCTCTTTTTCATTTCATACATTCCCTTCTCTCCTGCTTATGGCAGCCTGCGCACATATTACAATGTGCGCAGTTTCCTCCGCATGTAGACTTCCCCTGCTTTTTATCCCGGATCAGTTTGATAACGATCCCGGTCACGATCAGGATCAGCAGGATCGTGATCAGGATCGTTCCGAGGTTTTGCGACAACCACTCTGTCATAAATATCTCCTCTTTTACTGGTAACTGTTCAGAACCCTCCGGGTTCTTCCGGTTACTTTTACTGTACACTCGATACCGTCAGCTTATTTGCCTCCTTATACTTCTTAAAGAACAGCATATAGATGATCAGCGCAAGAACCGCGAACGCAAAGATCAGTCCGACGACATTCGGGATCCCGGTAAAGAGCCAGCCGAACTGCGTGATCATAAAGGCGATCGCATAGGCGAAGCCGCATTGATACAGGATCGCGAACCAGGTCCATTTCGCGTTGTTCATTTCACGCTTAATCGCTCCGATGGCTGCAAAGCAGGGGGCGCACAGGAGGTTAAACACCAGGAAGGAGAAACCGGTGATGCCGGTGAAGGCCTGCGCCAGTGTCTGCCATACGGTCAGCTCTCCGCCGCCGTAAAGAACGCCCATGGTGCCGACAATGTTTTCCTTTGCCACAAGACCTGTGATAGAAGCCACAGCTGCCTGCCAGTTGCCCCAGCCAAGCGGCGCAAAGAGCCAGGAGATCGCACCGCCGATCTTTGCGAGGATCGACAGATCCAGCTCCTCTTCTGCCAGCATCCGGAATCCGTCCGGTGCAAACCCGAAGCGGCTCAGGAACCAGATCACAATGGTCGAAAGCAGAATGATGGTACCGGCCTTTTTGATAAAGGACCAGCCGCGTTCCCACATGGAACGGAGGACGTTGCCGACCGTCGGCCAGTGATAGGCCGGAAGCTCCATAACGAAAGGAGCGGGATCGCCGGCAAACATTTTCGTCTTTTTCAGCATGACACCGGAGATCACGATGGCTGCCACACCGATGAAGTAGGCCGAGGTGGCCACCCAGGGCGAACCGCCGAAGATCGCGCCGGCGATCATGGCAATAAAGGGAACCTTGGCGCCGCAGGGGATAAAGGTCGTGGTCATGATCGTCATCCGGCGGTCACGTTCGTTTTCAATGGTACGGCTCGCCATAACGCCCGGCACGCCGCAGCCCACGCCAACCAGCATGGGAATAAAGGATTTCCCGGAAAGGCCGAATCGTCGGAAGATCCGGTCGAGCACGAAGGCAATCCTGGCCATGTAGCCGCAGGATTCGAGGAATGCAAGGAGAAGGAACAATACCAGCATCTGCGGCACGAAGCCGAGAACTGCGCCGACACCGGCGACAATACCGTCGTTGATAAGGCCGAACAGCCATTCGGGAACTCTGCTTTCAAGCACGGCGCTTACTCCGTTCGGCACCCACTCGCCGAAGAGAACATCGTTTACCCAGTCGGTGGCGAACGCGCCTATTGTCTGCATTGCGATATAATAGACAAGGAACATAACGGCCGCAAAAATCGGAAGGCCGAGGAAGCGGTTTGTTACAACCCTGTCGATTTTGTCTGATGTGGAGAGTTTGCCTTTGTTTGCCTTTTTGTAGCAGGACTGAATAACGGAAGAAATATAAACATATCTCTCGTTTGTGATGATTGATTCCGCGTCGTCATCGAGTTCAGCTTCCGCCGCTTCAATATCTTCTTTAATATGAGCGAGATCGCTTTCGCTGATTTTAA
>JAEESA010000046.1 GCA_016286115.1 Lachnospiraceae bacterium | reverse complement strand
GTGATATTAAAGGTGTCAGTAAAGGATACCGGTATCGGGATCAAGGAAGAGGATATGAAGAAACTCTTCTCGGAATTCGAGCGGATCGAAGAAGAGAGAAATCGAAACGTGGAGGGCACCGGTCTCGGGATGAGCATTACCAGGCGCCTGCTTGAGATGATGGGCTCGTCGCTAAAAGTGAACAGCGTATACGGAGAAGGATCAGATTTTCATTTTGAGATAAAACAGAGGGTGATAAGATGGGATGCTTTGGGTGATTATGAAGCATCCTACAGGGAACGCATCGCAAAACATGAAAAATACAGGGAATCATTTACGGCACCGGACGCACGTGTACTTGTCGTGGATGATAATCCGATGAATCTTGTTGTGTTCAAGAGCCTGATCAAACAGACGAAGATCAGAGTTGACTGTGCGGAGGACGGAAACCTCGGCATACGTCTTTCACAGGATGCTGTATACGATGTGATTTTCCTTGACCATCTGATGCCCGGCAAGGACGGAATAGAGATTCTTCGTGAGATAAAATCAGACCCTGCAAACCCGAATCTGAACACTCCTTATATCTGCCTTACAGCAAATGCTGTTTCCGGGGCAAGAGAGCAGTATTTGGCCGAAGGCTTCGATGATTATCTGACTAAACCGATCGATCCCGGACGTCTTGAAGAAATGCTCATAAGAGTTTTGCCTGAAGAGAAGGTGATAAAAAACGGGGCTGACAATTCCCGGGAAAATAAGGAAGAGGTCAATCGGAAAACGGATCCTGCCGGGGGATTAGAGCTTCTTAAGGGGCAAAACATTATTGATACGGAACGCGGTATTGAAAACAGCGGTTCAAAAGAAGCATACCTTTCGGTCCTCGAAATGTTTTCCGAAACGCTGGATGAAAGAGCAGAGGAGCTTCAAAAGCTGTACGATGACGGAGATCTTTTGAATTACATGATCAAGATTCATGCGATGAAGAGCTCTCTCAGGATCATTGGAGCGAAGGGGCTTGGGGAAGCGGCCCAATGTCTGGAGGACGCAGGCAAGGCAGGCGGCGAAGGCTTCATATCCGATCATCAGCCGGAATTTATGGACGAGCTCCGAAGGGTCAAAGAACTTCTACAGGTTGTATTTCCGGAAGAAAAGGCAAAGGCTATGCCCCCGGCAGCAAAAAAAACTTCAGCGGATGAAGAACTGATGACCATGGCGTTGGATGAGATCAAAGCGGCTGCCGGGGATGAGGATGGCTGCAGATTGGATGCGGTCTTTTCTGAACTGGAGGATTTTTGCATACTGGAAGATAAGGCCGATCTGTTTTCACAACTGAAGAGTGCTGCAGCCGTCCATGACTACGGCAGAATCAGGGAACTGCTTTTGGAATCATAATTCGAATAGAAAAATAAATCTCATTGGAGGTATCGTATGAAAAGCAGAAACAAAAGGATCTTGAAAACGATGGCTGCCCTGGCTTTATGTCTGCCACTGGCTCTGCCAGGTGCCGGTTCGGCAGCAGCGGAATGATCATCTGTGACGGAATTCTTTCCGACGAAATTTACCGCCCGGATATGTCCGAGGAAGTAAAGCTGAGTAAGATAGGCTTTGTCATCGGGCATGAGATCACTCATGGTTTTGACAACTTAGGCAGCATGTACGGAAAAGACGGATCTCTGGTTGTTACGGAAGATAATCCCTATGGATGGTTTACGGAAACGGACCATAACGCCTTCTATGAAAAAGTACAAAAGGTCGTTGACTATTTCAATAACATCTGGCCTGTTCCGCAGAACAGTTGTATCGGGGAAATAGAGTCAGGAGAAGCGGCTGACGATCTGGTAAAAAGAAACACGTGAAATACTATGGGCTCCGGAGAAATATGAACACAGAGAAAAAACAATTTTTACATGAGAATAAAAATATTGGTGTGATCATTCAACAATGGATGCTCAATGTGATCATCGCGGCCCTTTTCGTTGGACTTGCAGGAACAATACTTCTGCAGGTGCTCTATCAGCGGGAATATTCATACCGCGTGCTGGAGTCCCATTCCGGGGAAATGCTCAAATCTGTGGATGCCTCTTTTGACAACAGTATCGAGCAGGTGATGAATCAGCTTGTCTCTTATCTTTCAGAAACAAAGGCTTATGAGAAAGACAATCTGTATATGCAGGAATGGGTGAATTTGAACAATCATTTCATGTCCGAAGCAAATATCGTAGATGAAAACGGGATCATACTCCTTTCGTCCAATCCGGACTATGCAGGGACAGAGTTTCATCCGCAGCCGCTGCAGGCGATTTCCTATGACGACAACACAAGGATGAAGTATTATGGAGTTCCTTTCCCGGATGGAAAATATGAACTGCAGGTTGGCATCGATGAGGAGAAATACTATGCCTTGAAACAGAACAGTATGGTCGGGGCGGCTGAGGAGGGAAGGATCGGTATCAGCGGATTTTTGCTTGTATGTGACCGGGAAAGAAACATCGTCGGAGGTACAGGGGAGAAGTATGAGGGACAGCCGTTACCTTCGGATGTGATACTCCCGAAAGCGGAAGGAGAAATTAAACGATCAGAATACCGTTTTGACGGTAAGAACTGTTATGTTTTGGCTACACTTCATGAGAACAGTTATGTGCTTTGTTTTCTTCCCGTATCTGAAGCGATGCGGGGATGCCTCATCAACATCCTCCTTACGGCGGCTCTGTTTGCCGGCGTTCTGTTTTGTGCCTTTTATGCCCTTGCCCGTCTTTTGAAGAGCCAGGTGGTCAAGGGGATCGAAGATATCCACGGGTCTCTCTCTCGGATCAGTGCAGGGGATCTGGAGGAAAAGGCGGACGTTCGAAGCTCCCTGGAAATGAAGGAACTCTCCGGGGATATCAACCAGACAGTGGACCGGCTGAAACAACTGATCAGGGAAGCAGAGGAACGGATTGATGAGGAGCTGAAGCTGGCTGCAACCATACAGACTTCTTTCCTGCCGCAGGAATTTCCGAACCATAATGCGTTTGAACTCTATGCTTCCATGATACCGGCGAAGGAGGTGGGAGGAGATTTCTATGATTTTTTCCTGATTGATGACAATCACCTGGCGCTGGTGATGGCGGATGTGTCCGGGAAGGGGATTCCGGCAGCCATGTTCATGGTTATGGTAAAGAATAAGATCCGGGAAGCAGTCATGAAATACAGATCAGATGTGGCAGGCGCGATCCGGGAGATCAATACTTCGATCCTGAAAGAAAATCAGGCGGAACTCTTTGTGACTATATGGCTTGGTGTTCTGAACATTTCCGATGGAGTGCTTCCTTATGTGGATGCCGGACATGAACCTCCTGCGATACGAAGAAACGGAGAAGCATTCCGTATTTTTCCGGATGTTCACAGTACTCTTGTGGGGATGGTGGAACTTGATGAGGTGGAAGCCGGCACTCTTGTGCTTTCCTCGGGGGATGTCCTTTTCCTCTATACGGATGGCGTGACGGAAGCTCATGACCCGAAAGATAATCTGTTTGGGGAAGAACGAATGCTCGATGCCTTAAACCGCGATCCCCAGGCTCCGGTTAAGGAAATTGATGGAAATGTAAGAGCCGCTATTGCGGAGTTTGTTCGGGAAAGGCCCCTGTTTGACGATACGACAACACTTTGTTTGCGATATAAAAAAGAAATAAGGAAGCAGAACGATCCGGAGGAAGGGGACGACTGGTTCCTTTAGAAGATAAAATACAATGGGAGGTAAAAATATATGGATTCGACGCAGCATGAAGAACAGAAAAAGAAACTGGAAAGGCTGAACGCCTTTGGAAAAGCCTATGGGGAAAAGCTGACTAATCAAGAGGTGGATAACTTTCTCTTCACACAAAATTCTATTCTTGTGGAGGGCAGCCCGGAGCAAAAGACTCGGGAACGGATCATAGCGATGATGATGGTGGATACCGAGAATGCACGGGATTTTGGGGTAGAGTTTGGAGATCTTTATACGGAAGCGCGGAGTAAAAAGCGTGCGTTGAAAGAACAGGCCGATATCAGCGGAATGGAGAAGGTCAAAAATGATTTTTTTGGAACAAAAAAAAGGGCGGCACGGGAAGCGCTTTCCGATATTCGAGAGAAAAAGGCGAAACTGTCGGCAGCAAAACCATTCCTTGCTATCAGGGAACAGGCCTGGGATGAGATTGAGGAGCGAAGAGAAGAGTTAGACAGACAACTGGAGAATGCCCAGACGGAAGAAGAAAGAGCGCATATCCGGATGATGAAGGATTCGATGCTAAGTGCAGTGGAGGATCTGAAGGATGAAAGCCCGGTAATAGCCATAGATCGCGTAGTAAAAGGGAGCTCTTATGAATGGTTATGTGCTGACGCCCAGACGCGGTTTCTCAGCGAGTCACCGGTGACGACATGGAATAAGGAAACCCAAACGACTGTGCAGGTCCAATACTCGCAGGATATGTTTTACCGGGATATGGTGCGATTTGTCGGGGGGGAAGACGCTCTGTCACAAAACGGACCGGAAATAATGCGAAAAACAGGTGATGATTTCTGGATCGTGACCCATGGACATCATGCGACCTGTGAATTTGTTGAAGATACAAGCCAGCGCAAAAATCTGACAGACCCTCCGGTCATGGTGCCCAAGGAACTTCCGGAAGAGGAACAGAAAGCGGCCTTCCTTCGTCTTCAGACGATTCTGGAGACGAAATACACGAATATGAAGAGCTTTGAAACGCAGTACTCCGATCTGCTTCGTGGGAAACTAAGTGCAGAAGAGGTTTTGGGCCAGTACAGAGAGGTTCGCGAAGCCGGTAAAATGATGCAGGTTGTGGCCCACGCTTCCCTTCAAATGCTCAAGTCTAAGACGTTTAAGAGTTTGACGGAAAAGGAAAAGGCGGACTTCATCGAGCTTCATGATTATCTCAGTGCGATGAAGATAACGCTTTTTAATCTTTTCTTATGGCTTACTGATCAGTCCAACGTCGCCCTCAGCGGGGAACCAACCGCTCCGCTCCAGGAGGAGTCTGCTTTTGATAAGCTGTATGAAAAGCAGAAAAATGAAACTCAGCAGTATCTGTCTGGTTCGGCAGGCATGCAGCAGGGAACAGTATAATATCGGAGGTTATTTATGGAACGAATTTTTAGATTGGATAAAACGACAGCACCGGCCTTTCAGGGGCTTCACCCGCAGTCACCCGAGACCTGGTTCGGACAGGATACTGCAGCCATGGGCGTGATCCGGGACGGGAAGGCGGCAGGACTTCTTCTTTCAACCGTATCAGAACAGACGGTCTGGCTGGACTGGCTTTTTGTGGCCGAAGAATACCGCGGGCAGAGGATCGGAAGCAGCCTGTTATACAGGTTTTCGGATCATCTGAGAGGATATGGGGGAGATTCCTGTGTCCACGCTGTCTGTGGATCAGAGATGAAGCCCTTCCTTGAAAATATGGGCTTTGATTTTCCGGAAGCGCCGGGAGCGATGAGTTTTACAGCACCTCTCTCAGAGGTAAGGGAACTCCCGCCCGCAAAAGAATCTGACCGGATTCGCCCGTTATACACTCTGTCCGAAGCGGAACTGAACCGGATCAGTTATACACTTGGCAGCAGCCCGAAACTTTCGGTAGGAATTAAACTGCCGGTGGATATTGATCGATACATGAGTGAATCTGCTGTGTATATGGATGAGGAGATACGGGCCATGCTCTTTCTGGAGCAGAACGGCGAAGGTATCGGGATTTCCTATGCCTATGCCGCTTCTGCGGGTGATGGAGGAAAACTCCTTCAGCTTCTTTCCAATGCGAAACAGTCCATTGAGAACCGCTTCTGGAAGGAAATCGGGATATCCGCAACAGCATTGAATGAAAAATCAGAGGAAATGATCCGAAAACTTATGCCAACGGCAGAGAAATCCGTTTTGTGGGAAGGCAGTATGTATCTGATCTGATGTATGGATGAATTAACCTGGTTCTGGGATGAACAGCATAACCAACTGAATATCACACTTCCGGCACGGATCGATTCCGTAACATCGGGAGAACTGGAAAAGCAGCTGGAAGTCCTTCTGGAGGGAAAGGAGGATGCCTCGATTTGCCTTTTGGCGGAGAAGCTCGGCTATATCTCCAGTGCCGGGATCAGGATCATCGTGTCCCTGAAAAAACGTTTTCGGCATATGGAGATCCTTCATGTTTCCCGTCTGATCTATGACATCTTTTCCATGGCGGGGGTCACCAACCTGATTCCGGTGAAAAAAAGGATCCGTAAGATCGATCCGCCGGAACCGGACCGCTTCCTTTCCCTCGGAGAAGACTATGAGCTTTACCGGATGTCGGAGGAGCAGGATGTTCGGATCTACCGTGAGGACATTTCTGTGGAAGAGGTGACGGAACGGATGTCTTTGTCCGAACTTGCCGTTTCCTTAAACATTCCTGCTTTTCCGCTGCAGGAGGTTGTTGTGTGTGGTGAGCGCTGCGGCATTCTTTGCCGGCATGCGGAGGGAAGTACTCTGGACCGGATATTTGAAGAAAGACCGGGGGATTTGAATGAAGAACTGAAGAAACTGGCTGAACTGATGGATCTTCTTCATCATCGCATCATGGAAGAAGAGACATTTCCGGATGCTTCTCAAAGGCTTCTGCAGGCACTCGAGGAAATAAACACTCTGGCAGAAAAGGAAAGGCTTGCACTGATCGGTCTGGTGCAATCCCTGAAAGAGAAGAATACCTTTGTTCTCGGGAATTTGAGCCTTAAAAATGTTTTGCTGGAGGACGGGAAACTGTATTTTCTCGATATGAAATGGTGTGGGCGGGGGAATCCGGTTCTGGATCTTCAGGCCGCAGCCTCCGCCATGCACGCCGACGGTCACGACGCAGCCTGGGAACAGTTTTTTTCCCTGTATATTGAAAAGAAAAGCCCGGAGATCAAAAACCGGCTGAAGACAATTCTGAATCCGGAACTTCATCCCTGGTGGAGGAATGCCACATCGAAGGAAACCGGAAGGGCGGTGTTGCTCAAAAATGCCCTGCACTTTACCGGTATTGGAGAGGAGAATGCTTGCTTTTTCTCTCATCTTTTCCCGGAGCGGCTTTCACCGGAATCAATAAGGCTCGGTGTGATCATACAAAAAAAGGCGGCAGGCGCGGCAGCCGGTTATATTCGGGGCGGGCTCCTAACCCTGGAGTGGTTTTATGTAGACGTTGACTTCAGAAAACAAGGAATTGGAACCGCTCTTTTTTCTGAACTGAAGAAAACGGCCACTGCGTTAGGCGGTCATGCCATCCAGACGGAGTTCCCGAAAACAGAAACGGAACTGAAACAGTTCTTTGAAAAGAGAAATGCTGTTTTTGCAGAGGATGGAGATTATTTTCGGATTCCGATGAAGCGTTTGATCGAATCAGACGTGTTTCGGAAGCTGATGGCAAAAGCAGGGAAAAACGGAAATGAAAAGTATTCCGCTCGTCCGATATCTTCTCTTTCGGCGCAGCAGATTCGGATCTTGCGGTCGGTGCTTACCCAAAAAGGAGCGGGAGAAGCCGTACTTGGTGAAGGAACGTATGACCCGAAGCTCAGTTTCGTTGCGCTCGGCGAGGAGGCTTTGGTTCCTCATGGGATCTTGCTGTCGCAAAAAAAGGAGGCAGAACTCTTCCTTCATTATCTTGCCAATTTTTCGGGAGATCCTTTGGTTCTGCTTCAGATCCTTTCGGCCCTGCATGCGGTTATCCCGGTATCGGAGGCGGAAAAGACAACGGTTTCCTTTGTCGGAAACAGGGACGGAGTTCTCTTTGCGGAAAAACTTTGCATGAACCGTTTGAAGAGCGAAGGAACCTGCTGCCATGCCAGAGTTGAAACGGGGGAGGGGAGTATCTTTGGAACGGCGGATCAAAACAGGCAGCTTTCGAAACTCTCAGAACGGGCCGCTCCGGAAGAAAAATCGGATGGGATCTGCGTCCGGCCTGTTTCGGCTCTGCTTCTTTCGGCTTCCGACCGGAGAAAACGAAACGGTATGTTTCTTCAAAAGGCACAGAATGAAGAAACTTTGAGGACGGAGAAGGCAACTGCGTCAAAACGCAGGGAAGGGGCAGGGACAGGCGATCCTGCATCCTTCAAAAAACTCTTGCAAGCGGATCTTTCGGAATATGAATTCACGGATGACCGTTCCTTCGTTACGGATTTTGCTGAAAAATATGAGAAACTGAGAACCTTCACAGAACTGGATGTGCCGCTTCAGTCCTTAGACAGCGGGAACGGTCATTTTTTGCAGGACAAGGATCTCTTTGAACTAAAGGCCCGGATCCGGTTGTCGAAGGAGATGCTCAATGCATATGAAAATAAAATGATGATCATTTTCTCTCCCTATTATACCCTCCTGACGGGAAGGGATCTGGAAAGAATGCCGGTGGAGGAGCTGGAGCAGCTGATCGAAGAGACGAAGGATGACGAGATCCGAAACTACTATACTGCGATCAGGGAAAGCAGAATGTCCGAATTCGGCAAGAAGAGCAAAACGGAAATGATCCTGAAAGCCTATGCCGGACAAGCGCTGGAAGATGATCATGCCGAGGGCTTCCGTGTTCTTTCGGATTTTGAGGAGCGTTTCGGAGAACCGGCCTTTTCAAATGCAATTGCCTGTTCAAAAGCACTGACGAATTATACAGAGGGAGAAGCGGAATGCTTATGCCCGCCTCTTACGTATACGACCATGCGTACTGCAGCGCCTGGGATTTCTGCAGAAAATAGCGAAATCTCGAATGCAGAAGTGTTATGGATCAACAATCTGACAGGAGACCTGCTGGAAGGAAAGTCAGTAAACGGGATGTATTTGTCTCCTGAGATCGCCGGAGAAATGAAATGTTTCCTGGAGGAACTCCTTAAACAGCAGCGAAGGGTTGAGATGGACCATAAGATTTTGGAACTCTGCGCTTCCTTCCGAAAAAAACTGCATCCGGAAAATCCCGGGTATTCCGGAAAGGAAAAGGAAAGGATCCGAATCCTCCGGGAAGGCTTTGACCGATTAGAGAATGATCTGTCTCCCGGGATACAGCATGATCTTGATGTGTTTATAAAAAAACACAGAGAATTTGCCGCATTTCGAAATGACCGGGGATTTATCTACAGCAAAACAGGGCGGCATTGGCGCGCACTTGATGCGCAAAAGGATAAACTTTTGCTTAATGCGACTGTAAACCTCGCCGGGGAGGAGAAGGCCTTTCCGGATTTCTATCTTTTAGGCAGAATAAAGGGGAAAGCAGTAAAGCCGAAGGAAGGCGTGACGAAGGAAGAACTGAATTCATCCTGGGAAGCGCTTCAGGAGCCTCTGTGGGAGGCTGCTGCCTATGTACAATATATGCAGGCGAACCAACAGCTTATTTCCGGAATGGAGGGATATGACCTAAAGGTCTGGTATCAGGAAAAACTGCTGGAAAAAGTGGCTGCTGCCGCAAATGATTTTCTGAACAGGGTGGACATAGAATAGGTTTGTTCCGAAATGTCAGGCTTTACCCGGTGGGACGTATCATGTTATGTAGATGTTTAATACAAAAGAAGGAGGAGTTATCATGGAACAGAAGCTGAACAATTACCCTTATTCTTCAATTTGCTTTATAATCCTTGCAGGGTTTCCCGCAATTAACACATGATCAGGAAACGATCCGGTCACTACAGATGCAGCAGCAATGACTGTGTTATCTCCTATGGAAACGCCGGGAAGAATCGTGACACCCCCGCCGATCCAGACATTATCGCCAATCGTGACCGGCTTTGGGATACCAATCTTCTTTCTTCTTGATTTTGCGTCAAGCGGATGTCCGATCGCATAGATACAGGTTTTGGGTCCGATCATACAATGTGCTCCGATCCGGATCGGAGCGGCATCCAGAAACACACAGTCAAAGTTCATGAAAAAATCTTCTCCCACAAAGATGTTATATCCGTAATCACAATGAAACGGGGGCTTGACAAGTATTTTATCTTTGCACTGTCCCAGCAGTTCTTTTAATATGGAGCTTCTTAAGGATTCGTCCTCCGGGGAATCGTTGAATCTGGTGCAGAGAATCCGGGCATTTTTCTTGTCCTCCATAAGCTGCGGATCATTTGTAAAAAAGGGTTCTCCGTTTGTCATCTTTTCCCGCTCTGTTCTCTCGATTTCCATACTGCCTCCACAAATTGCAATGTATGAACTTCATATATAACTAATCATACAACAATCCGCTGTACAATCACAAACGGAACCATGATTTTTTTGAGGAAATTTTACGCTGTCATAATCGAATACAGGATGCTATATTACTACACAGAGATCAATTAAGATTTGAAGGAGGAGTACATGAACGGCTTTCGCGGAGTTGATTATCAAAGAACAAAGTCAGTTGCTGAGGGTGACGACTGTTGTGATTACAGACTGGATAAATCTGTATAAGGAAGGACAATCGGAAGAAAGGATGCTACGAAAGGATGCTGCGTTTGGCTATCCGGCAAAGGAGGGACATTAAATTTTGTTCGACGAATTATTCGAAATATTTGTTGAATGATTTTTGTAAATATGCTATAATAAAACAATTCATACAAATCATGTTTAAGTGAGGAGGGATTGATATGCCAATAATAGCACCGGTATCCGAACTAAGAAATTATGGACAGGTACTTGAAAAAGTAAAACCAAACGCTCCTGTTTATCTGACTAAAAATGGTCATGGTCAGTTTAGCGTTCACAGTATAGAGGATGATGAGGAATTTGAAAAGGCAAGGGCGATGGTACGACTCCTGACCGAGATAAACAAGGGTATACAGTCTGGAGAAGAACAAGGCTGGCTCTCTGATGAGGATTTTGATAAACATTTCATTGAGAAACGTAAGCAGAAGGAAAAGATGCTGATGGAACAGAAAACGGAGGGTTAAATATGATTTACCAACTTAGATACTCTCCGATTGCTGAAGATGATCTGGATCGTGTGTGGGATGAAGTTTGGGAGGCTTCACAAAACTTTGATATAGCGGACAAATATGTGGAAGATCTTCGTAATGCCTTGAGACAAAAGAAGAAGTATCCAAAGACAGGTAGTCCGCTTACATACATGGGGGAGTTTACGGGACTGTATTATGTGACATTTAAAGAGTATATTGCATTTTACAGAATCCATGGTGATGTGATTGAGGTTGCAAGAGTACTGTTCTCCCGAAGCGATTATATGAAAGTATTGTTTGGGAAAAGCGAATACTTACTTGAAGATGATGAGGATTGAGAATAAAGTGATCCCCACAGTTTATCCGACATAATAGACGGATTGCCGTTGGGCGCAATGGAATTTGTGTCGGAAGCCCGAACAGTGAGGCAGGATTATTTTAAAGCATTACGGTGAAATTTTTATTTTTTGCCAAGAGGTTAGCGCTTGCTAACGATCGATAGCTGTGTTGGATGGGAGAATAGAAAGGAAAATGCAGATAAAATTCAAGTTTCTTGCTGATCTGCGTTGACATGCTGGCTCGCATAGTCTCTGCATATTTCCCGTATTCGACCACGTTCTTTGTCCTGCTTATATGTTCTGATCGCAGCATCTGACTTGCACTGAGTACCACCTCTTCTGCACCGGCAGCTAGTGGTAAAGCCTCCTACTACTCCGGATTATCTGCTTGGGACCGGTGAATATGAGATCGATATATTGGAGATACTTTGTGTGTTGAAGAAAATGTCACCCAGGCTGAAAAAGGTTGCTTTGGAACAGATAAAAGCACTGCCTTCTGTGTACTGACAGACAATGGGTGAAAAAAATGCGGATAGACGCAGATATTTTATGCAGTATATTGACTAAAGGAAGGTTGAATGCTATATTGCAGATGAAGAAAATGCGGATAACCGCAAAAATATCACGAGGTGATTAAATGTATCCCAGATCACAGTATCTGAATCAATTGATTTCAAAGAAGGATAACGGACGTATAAAGATAATAACAGGGCTTCGAAGGAGCGGAAAATCTGTTTTGCTTTTTCAGCTGTACAAAGAGTGGCTTCTTGGCGAAGGCATCCGTGAGGATCAGATCATCGCGCTGGCTCTGGATGTTCTCGAAAATGCCAAGTATCGTAATCCGATGGAGCTGGATAAATATATCAGGGAGCATATGACAGATCCGGATAAGAGATATTATATTTTTATCGATGAGATCCAGTTTGTCTCGGAGATACAGAATCCGTATGTTCCGGATCCGGAGGCAAAAAT
Organism: Lachnospiraceae bacterium; assembly: GCA_016286115.1. GTDB lineage: Bacteria > Bacillota > Clostridia > Lachnospirales > Lachnospiraceae > RUG12461. The sequence continues at coordinate 3,739 of JAEESA010000046.1, read as the reverse complement.
ATCATTTATCGATGTTGTCCTTGGATTTATGCAGATGAAAAACGCTGATGTGTATATAACCGGAAGCAATTCCAAAATGCTTTCTTCCGATATACTGACACAGTTCAGGGACAGAGGGAACGAGATCAGGGTATTTCCGATTTCTTTTGCCGAGTTTTATGATTCTTACGAAGGAGATAAGCGTGGAGCGTGGCAGGACTATTATACCTATGGTGGAATGCCGCTTGCACTCTCGATGGAAACGCACGAGGAAAAGAGCCGATATCTGAGTGAGCTGTTTGAGAGAACATATATAAAGGATGTGTTGGAGCGCCATGATATAAAGAATGACACAGAAGTTCTGGATATCCTTCTGGATGTTCTTGCATCGGGGATAGGATCCCTCACTAATCCGAGTAAGCTTGCAAATGCTTTTAAAAGCGAACGTGGGATATCTATCGGATCGGAGACGATTGAAAAGTACATCGGCTATTTTGAGGAATCTTTTCTGATAGAAAAAGCGCAGCGGTACAATGTGAAGGGTAGAAAATATATAGGAACACCCGCAAAGTACTATTACACAGACCTGGGACTTCGTAATGCCAGACTGGGATTCAGACAGCTGGAGGAAACCCATATCATGGAGAATGTATTGTATAATGACCTGATACGCAGGGGGATGAATGTAGATGTCGGGGTTGTGGAATATAACACAAAGGATCCGGATGGCAAGAAGATCCGCAAGCAGCTGGAAGTAGATTTCGTGGTGAACAAGGGTGACAAAAGATTTTATATACAGTCAGCATTGTCCGTTGCTGATCCGGATAAAAAGGCCCAGGAGACAGCATCACTTAAACGGATACCGGATTCTTTTACCAAGATCGTTGTCGTGAGAGATTATCTTAAGCCTGTGCGGGATGAGGCCGGCATCCTTTATATGGGAATTGAGCAGTTCCTTTTGAACGAGGATGTTTTGAAGTAAAATATACCGCTATCTGTAAGAGTTTATCTGTTCCCATATGATGTTATGGGAATACTCCGGAAAGCCTGAAAATACAGCTGTCTTGGGTTTAAAACCAGGGTCAGCCGAATTTTTTGTCTTGACGGGCTAATGAGCATTAGCTATAATGAGGCTAATATATATTAGCGAAATGGAGGATACAATGTCTACCAAAGAGAAAATACTGGATGCGGCATTAACGTTATTTGCAGAGAATGGATACGATGGAACAAGCGTGGAGCAGATTGCAAATATTGTCGGGATCAAAGCTCCATCGCTATATAAGCACTATAAGGGCAAAGAGGACATCCTGAATGCGTTGATCGATTCTGCGGAAGAGCGGTATGAGGCAGACATCAGCTGGACGGGATACAGAGGATGTTTGCAAAGATTATCAAGGGAATGATGGATGAGGGGATAGTCGTAAAGGATGATGCGAAGTTACTTGCGGCAGAGCTTACCGCTCCGGCTGTTCTGCAGATTGCAAGATCGGACAGACAGCCGCAGTGTGAGAAAGAATGCATGGAATACATCGAAATGCATTTGCGGCATTTTTGTAAGGTATACATGAGATAGGATATATGACGACAGGTATTTATAAATCGTAGTTTTGTGAAGCACACGAGGTGATTTTTATGATAAGAAAAATGAAAGAGGAAGATTTGCAACAGTGTGGAGTGATATATGCTAAGGCGTTTCCTATAGAATATTGGGGGATTGATTGGAATCCTGATAATGCAAAAGAATATTTATTGGATTATTACGAGCAGAAAAGATTTGTAGGATATGTGTATGAAGAAGATGACGTGGTAATTGGATGTATATTTGCATTATGCAAGATATCAGGAAGTAAAAAAGAAATGTATATTAACGAAATGGCAGTTTTACCTGAAAGACAGGGCCAAGGTATTGGAAGGCAATTACTGAAGACGCTATTAGATTATAGTAAGGAATCAGGATATGCTGGAGTTGTTCTTTACACCAGTGAATATGCACCTGCTTCCAAATTCTATGAAAATAATGGTTTTAAACTGTCACAAGGAACTATTTGTATGTATTGCGAGTAAAACCTGATTTGTAGAGGGTTGAGGTTTTCAGATGGAGAAACTGACAGAGAACATGATTCGCTTTGAAGAAAGGAACAAAATGATTATTCAAGACTTTGAACCGAAACATATAGAGGAGGCAATGGGCATTGCTCTTAGTGCATATAACTATGAGCGGGCGTTTACCCGGGATCTTCCTCTAATATCAAGTATTCCGATTCTAAAACAATTATCTGAGAATGGATTAGGCGTTGCGGCATTTGAAGGCGGAAAAATGGTGGGATTTCTTTGCAGTGTGGAACCATTTGAGAATGCTTTTCGTTCCACTGATGTGAGAGGAGTTTTTTCGCCCATGGGTGCAAATGGAGCAGCCATGGAAAATCACGGCAAGATTTATGCAGCATTGTATCAGGCAGCTGCAAAAAAGTGGGTAAAAGCCGGAGCGATGTCACATGCAATTTGTTTATATGAACATGATGAGGAAGCCGCGCAACAGCTTTTTCGGTATGGATTTGGCATGAGGTGTGTAGACGCCATTCGTCCGATGGAAACAATCGATTGCACTCTATGCAGCGGATATGAGTTTTTGGAATTACCCAGGGAAGATTATGCATATGTATATCCGCTTAATTTGGGACTTAATGAACATTACTGCACCAGCCCCTTTTTTGTGAACAGAAAACCGGATACGCCGGAAGGTTTTTTGAATTCTTCGGAAAGAAATAAGGAACGTTACTTTGCAGCGAAGATCGGCGGAGAATTATGCGCTTATATGGAAGTGTCGGACGAAGGTGAAACATTTGCTGCATCCGGAGATGATTACCGTCATATTACGGGGGCATATTGTTTACCGGAACACAGGGGCAGGGGTGTATACAAAAAACTGTTGAATTATGCTATCAATACATTGAAAACTGAGGGATATACCAGACTTGGTGTGGATTTTGAAAGCATCAATCCGTCAGGAAGCGGCTTTTGGCTAAAGTATTTTAATGCTTATACCAATAGTGTTGTGCGCAGGATAGATGAACGGATTATTCAAAGAGTGTCGCTGGTGTGATGTGGGGAATAAATGATGTTTTTACGCAAGAGTACTATAAACGATATTAAAGAACTTACAGCTATTTCCATTAAAGCATTTGACTCTGATATACAAGTCGGAGGAAAAGAAGCAGGCGGACCACCGGATTATGATTCGGAAAGCTGGTATAGAAAAATGATGGAGCAGAATCACCTATATACTTTTTGGAATATCGATGAATGTATTGTAGGTGGTGCCGTTTTGTTTGGAGCAGAGGAATTATTCGTCGGAAGAGTATTTATTGATCCCGGGTATTTTCGTCGGGGATACGGAATGAAACTTATGATGGAAATTGAGGATTTATTCCATTCTAAAATAATAAAATTAGATACCCCGATTTGGAATGAGCGTACAAACCGGTTTTATAAAAAGTGTGGTTATACCGAAATCGGAAGAGATGACGAAAGTGTTTATTATGAAAAAAGAGCCTCGCAGAGCTCTGCGTGTACGCAGAGAGCTCTATGAGGCGAAAAATACACGGAGACGAAGGCGACGTGAGAACAGAAAAATGTCAGGGACGGCTGACGGTATACTTTGAGGATCCGTTTTGGGTAGGAGTATTTGAGAGAATTGAAAATGGAAAGCTATCGGCGGCCAATGTGACATTTGGCGCTGAACCAAAGGATTATGAGG